>CALKXO010000064.1 GCA_938003615.1 uncultured Pirellulaceae bacterium
TTCAACTGGACGTATACCGGAAAGCCCACAAACACAAAGCTTGTCGAAAAACCAAAAACTTGGCGGCAATTATGGCGAGCTAAAGAGAATACGAAAAAAATTGCTTTGGTGGCGTAACAATTACTGGTCGCCGGTCTAGATTCTTCTCAAAAGCCGCGGCAGTACCGTGGATGGTGCCGTTTCTTACTCAGGCGATCGGAGGGGCACTGCCAGACCAAGGGCTTAGTCTGTTTAATCGCTTCACCGCTTACTTCACTTCGCTGTTTGAAAATTCGTTGGAGGAGTTGGTGCTGTTTGCCGTCCTCGCACTGATGCTGGTGATGGCAAAACATTTTTGGGCGAATTACTCGTTTCGAAAATCGCGTCAACGTATTCCAATGTCGATTGGCGGTTGGGGCACGCGCGGGAAATCCGGAACAGAACGCCTGAAAGCGGCTCTATTTAGTGTCATGGGGTATAGCCTCGTATCGAAGACCACGGGCTGCGAAGCGATGTTCATTCACACGTTTGCATTCGGTGAGCCACTTGAAATTCCACTCTTTCGTCCCTACGACAAAGCAACGATTTGGGAACAGAAAAACTTGGTCAACATGGCCGGCAAAATGAATGCCTCCGTCTTTCTGTGGGAGTGCATGGCACTCAACCCGGACTACGTCAACGTCCTTCAAAAACAGTGGATGCTGGATGATTTAGCAACCATTACCAACACGTATCCCGATCACGAAGACATTCAGGGGCCTGCAGGCTATGACGTGGCCGAGACGATTTCTGGTTTTGTACCGACGCGATCGACCTTGATCACAACAGAAGAACAAATGCTTCCCTACGTGGAACGTCGGTGTTTGGATTCCAAAACCGAACTACAGCGAGTGGGGTGGTTAGAGTCTGGTTTGATCACCGAAGATATTCTGGCTCGATTTCCGTATCAAGAACATCCTGACAATATCGCGTTGGTCGCTCGCATGGCAGAGAACCTTGGCGTCTCTCAAGAGCAATCCTTTAAGGCGATGGCTGACGATTTGGTGCCAGATCTTGGCGTACTGAAAACGCATCCGATCTCGATCGTTCGTAATCGAAAGATCGAATTCACCAATGGCATGTCGGCCAACGAGCGCTTCGGGTGCATGGGTAACTGGAAACGACTTGGCTACGCACAGCAAGACCATCTCCAAGATCCGACAACGTGGATCTGCGGTGTCGTCAACAACCGAGCGGACCGCGTCCCGCGATCAAAAGTGTTTGCCAGCATTATGGTAAACGACATCAGCGCAGACCGTTTCTTTCTGATTGGAAGTAACCTCAACGGTCTCCGTAAGTTTATCTCACAATGCTGGGAAGAAAAGGAAGCGGAACTTACGTTAACCCGTTCCGACGGTCAGTGGGAAATCGCACATGCGAAAGCGGTGCTGAGGCAATGCGCTATCGAATCACGGCAGCCGCTCTCGCAACATGACGTCACGGTGCGGATTCAAGCAATGGTCAACAGCCTAGTGGTTGATAAAAGTCCGCAATCAAATATTGATGCACACCTGGTCGATACGATGATCGATGGTGTTACGACGCCTGAGCATTTGTCGGCAGTGCTTGCGGAGTTGGAAATTGATGCCACCGACATCGAAGTGGTTGTCGGTCACTTTATTCAACTGTCGGCGGCGGTTGCCGAATATAAAGAGTTGCGGGAAGTGATTGAAGACGCCTCCGAATCGATAGCCGAAACCGTCAACGAGAAATTTCGCCTTGTGATGCGGAAGTGGTTTGAACGCAAGATCGTTGTGGTTGCCGATGTTGATGCAACTGGCGAGGATGTCATTGCGCGTATTGTTGAAGAGATTCCTCCCGGCAATCTCGCTAGAGTCATGGGGCTCCAGAGTATCAAAGGCACTGGAATGGATTTCGTCTATCGCTTTCACGCGTGGGATGTTTGCCATGAGGCTTGTGAAGCATCAGCCAGTCGCAACACAGCAGTGGCGGAAAAGGCGGTCCAGACGCTTGCGACGATGCCCGTCATTGGACAATTGTGTATTGAGAAACTAAAGACGACGATTCAGCAGTGTCGAAATAGCAAATACCTACAACGCGCTGATCTTCAATTGACGCTTGATCAATTGGAGGTTCGTCTAAAAGCGGCAAACGCGACTTGGGAGGGTGCCTCAGGCAGTACCTCTTCTCAAGACAATGACTTATCCAGTTCCGCAAGTAAGCTGAGCTATGTTCGTAGCGAGCTAAAGGATTGGACGGTCGAATGGACTGAGCAGTTCCTAGACGTGAACGACTCCATCCGTCGGCGCGAAAAATCTGAACGGATCTATCGCGATCTTGTGTCCGGACGCATCAGCAGGCAGCGCGCTGCTATCGAGCTTCGCAAACTGAACAAGCGTCAGAAGGGCGGCTGGTTGAAAGAAGACTCCCGCAAAGTGAAGGATCTCATGTCAAAGAAAGTGAAAGTTGGCGGACGGAGCTGGAAATAAATTAGTGTCCGCAGCGCCACGATGAATTCGGTGCTATTTTGCCAACTTGGGCATTCCTTTTACTTCGATCTTGATCACGGTCGCAATCGGGTCCGCGGCGGCAGGCGGTATTTCAATGACCCACTGCTCACCTGACGAATCAACAGCTAACGCAGTTTCTGGCGCGCTTAGCAGTGCGGCCCCGTTGAGTTCGTTGGCAAGAGCAGGAACGGTCAGCTTACCGCTACTGGGCCAGTCAAAAACGTGTAGATAGAGGGCACCGTTTTTGAGAGTGACTCGGCCCCAATCGGGACGAAACAGCGCGGCTTTGGTGTCATAGACGGATTCACCATTGACGCTCATCCAATCGCCGATGCCACGCAAGCGTTCGACGCTCGCCTTCGGGAACGTCCCGTCTGCTTTGGGCCCAATGTTCAGCAGGTAGTTGCCTCCTTTGCTGGCAACATCGATCAGATTCCGGACTAATGTCTCCGTGCTCTTCCAATTCTTATCATTCGTTTTGAACCCCCACGTGTCGTTCATTGTCATGCACGATTCCCAATCAATGGTGACGCCTGTGGCTGGGATTTCCTGTTCGGGAGTACCAAAGTCGCCTGCGAATGAACCCTTTTGGGAAAAACCTGACATCCCCGCCCGGCCTGATCCAATGCGATTGTTCACGATCAGTTTAGGATTTAGTTCGAGCAGCCACGAGTAAAGTTTCTGACCGTCGGCATCGGTCCACCACTTTGGCCACTCACCGTCAAACCACAGCACATGCGTTTTGTAGTCCTCGATCAGTATGCGCAGATGAGCCTTCATTTCATTGGTGTAGTTTTCCTTCTGGCCCTCGACGATACGGGTTGGATTCCAAACCGGCTTGCCTTCTTTGAATTTGTCCGGTAATTGAGAAGGATGATGCCAGTCCATGATTGAGTAGTAGGTGCAGAACTTTATGTCATGCTGTTCACATGCCGCGCTGAGTGGTTTGAGGATATCTTTTGCGTAAGGCGTGGCATCGACGATGTCGTATTGACCGGGACTATCAAAGAGGCAGAATCCATCGTGGTGCTTGGAGGTAATCACGATGTATTTCATGCCGGCTTGTTTGGCCATTTGGGCCCACTCATTGGCATCAAATTTCACAGGATTGAATTGCGGCGCGAATTTCTCGTATTCATCACGGGGGATATTGGCGTGGGTCATGATCCACTCGCCGATTCCATTGATCTGTCTTCCTTGGTACTCACCCGCAGGCACTGCGTACAAACCCCAGTGAATGAACATGCCGAAACGAGCTTCACGCCACCATTGCATCCGCGCGTCAGTCGAGTCTTTCGAAGCTTCTTGAGCACATACGACGTTTGCTCCGTTTGAACAGATGCCAAAAACTATCGCTGCGATTGCCAGCAAGCAGTTCAGACGAACTCTAGGTTTTCGTTTTCCAAGCATATTAAAACTCGATACTAGGAAGGTTGGATGTTTTGTTGTCATTGAGCCAGATCTAGCCATGGCGACAGATTATTTTAATCGCTGCCGTTTTGATTGGCGCTTTTGAGGTTTGAGCCCCACGTACTTTACCAATTGGTTTGAGAACTGCGCCACCGTTTCCGCGTGCTCGGGCATTTTTGCAAGGTTGGTGACTTCTTCGGAATCGTTGGCGTGATCGTAAAGTTCACGGCCAGCTCGACCCTCCAGCCATTCAGTATACCGGTAACGCTCATTGCGAATCGAATAGCCCCAAGCTTTTTTGTTGTTCCAGACTTGCGTGACAGCCGGTTTGTTCCAGCTTGGATCGTTTGGATCGACCATCAGCGAACGGAGTGACTTTCCTTCGAGGTTCTCCGGCGGTGTTAGGTTACAAAGATCGGCAAGCGTCGGGTACAAGTCCAGCAACTCGACAGGCTTGGTTGTGTTCTGGCCCTCACTTAGTCCGGGCGCCGCGACGACCAACGGCATCCGCGCTGAACGTTCGAACGCTTTGCGTTTGTACCATAGCCCTTTCTCACCCAAGAAATAGCCGTGGTCAGACCAGAACACGATGATTGCATTGTCAATGAGTTTATTTTCTTCAAGTGCATTCAACAGCCGCCCTAATTGTGCATCGACGAACGAAATCGTCGCGCAATACGCTTGTTTGCATTTACGAGCCTGTTCAACCGTCACGCCATCAAAGTAGTAAGGCCACTTCTTTGAATCACGCATGACGGCCATAAGGTGAATCTGCCCTCCCCGTCGGTGAGCCTCCGGCACTCCCGGCGGGAGGGTGAACGTCGCGCGTCTTTTTCTCTGGCCTTTTTTTATGGCCTGTTTTTTTATGGCCTGAATAGGGGAGCTCAAGTTCTAGACGGAGTGCCATGGTCCGATGGGCGCCATTGTGCGCGTGAGGAAGCGGCTTCAAAGAAAGGCTATCGGCGTCCGATGGGAAGTCGGCTGTCCGCAGTTTGGGCGCGAGCCGAACGTACCATGGCTTTGCCGGTCTGCGACGTGCCGGTCAGATAGTTGTCGATTTGAGCGTCCGAACGGATACGCTGCATCTCTTCCCCCATCGCCAGTCGCATCTTCTTCTCGAGGATGTTCGCGTGTAGCTCATCCTTGACTGCATCGAAATCGCTAACCTTGGGAGTCGTAAATCCTTTGCAATATAAAATCGCCCAGTGTTCACCAATTTGGATGACCTTAGAACGCTCGCCCTCGGAAAGACTGAAGGCCTCCTTCTCAAGTTCCGTTTTCCCGCTGAAGCGCTGGATAGGCGGTACCTGACCGTAGTTGTTTTTGGATGCCGGTTCGATGGAATACTGATGAGCCAACTGGCCAAAGTATTCGGCAGTTGGATTAGCGGCAGCCATCTTCCAAACCTTCGTCGCCGTGCGTTGATCTTGAAGCACGATCGCCAAAACCTCAACACCTGGGCCAAAGTTTGCCTCGAAACCCTTTTGCATGTCCTCTTCGGAAACATTGACCTTATCGTCAACCAGTGCTTTGAGAGCGACTGACGGCCAGACTTGATCCTCAATGTAGAAGTCGATCTTGCTCGGGTCATTGTCTGTCACCGAAGCCAAGTACCGCGCCACGGCGACTTTGCCATCGGCGCCAAGGAAACCGGCGGCTGTGCCAGCGCGGTCAATCTCCCGATTAAGGTCTTCTTGATTGACGGCCGTACCGGCCTGTTCGAGCGCTTGAACTAGCAAACTGCGTGTGATTTCAACATCCAGCATCATGCTGCCAAAACGTGTGATGCATTCTTCGGCGACTTGGTTTTTAAGGACCTTGGTGCCGTTGACGACTGCGGCAACGCCGGGCATTTGTTTGGAAAGTTTCGGGTCGTTCATCACGTTGACGATCTGTGCCGTTTCTTGAAGTTCTTTGAACATCTCGACGGCTGAATCACGCAACTTGTCGCGCGCGATCTCCTCCATCAAACGCTCGTGGACTTTGGCCGTTTGTTCTGGCGTTAGTTGTTCGGCATCAAAGATGCGCTCACACCGGAGGATCAAGAAAGTGTCTTCAAATTTTACCACATCTGAAATTTGGCCCGGTTGTAATCCAAAGGCGACGTTTTCTAATTGTGGAAATCCGCTATTGCGACGCACCGGCGGTAGTAAACCACCCATGGAAGCGCTGTTGGTATCGATGGAATGCGATTTGGCAATTTTTTCAAACGACTCCGGTACAGCCTTAAGTTTCTCGCTGATTAATCGCGCTTTTTGTAGGTTGGCCAACGCAATCTGACGCACTTGAACTTTAGGGCCAAATTCGTACTCCATGCGTTTGCTTAATTCTTCAGGAGTCACTTCGATCGCGGCTTCGGCGAGGCGTCGGAGTGCTAGTTCGTTCCAGACAATGTCGTTTTTATAACGATCTGCGCTGACGTTGCGTCGCGTTTTGATCAGTTTCATATAGCGTTCAGCCGACATGCCAAATCTTTCAGCTTTTTCAACGATGGCGTTGTTAATATCGCCTTCGGTGATCTGGATTCTCTGCTGGCGTAGTTCGTTCATCACCAACAACTTGTTGATAATGCTTTCCAACACGTCGTTGCCGAAACGCCGCATCGTTTCATTTGCCAGCTGTTGGCGAGAGATGGAGCGCCCGTTGACCGTGGCCAACGTTGGGATCCTTTGACCGGCAGTTTGGGCAGCGTTTTGAGGCGGGTTTTGCTGAAGTGCCAGCGCGATGGGGTTGCTACAGAGAGCGATTCCTATCGCCGCAAGCGCCAATGCGTTGAGCGGGCAAAGCAAACGGAACACGCGGCTGATTTGAATGTGCGAAAACGTCCGAGCTGACATCGGTTACTCCGTTAACCTTGGGGGATTGGGGCAGATCCATCTGCCGCGGCTGATGACCGGTAGGCCATCAATCAAACTTGAGCCAAAGTATTAAAAAACATTGGACTTGGGTCAAGACAAGTTCTTGCTGGCGGAACGGTGAAGCAACGCAAAGAAAAGTGCTATCACGAATAGGGAGATATTCCGTCGCACCGCAGGGGGTTTGGGTGAGCGCTCTCCCTACAACCATTACGACCTGCACCACCGTCAGGCTGACGGGGGATTGAGATGTTCGCTGCATGAATCGGCTACAGGGGCTGTAGGGGCAAAAACGATATTCATCTCTGTAACTGAGTTTCCTCTTAAATTGATAGGCACAGTGATGACCCTGAAAAGAAATGCCCGCCTGCTGTTCGCGTTTTCGTTTGCCGCAGTATTGGGCTGCTTATTGATCGAATCTGAATGTCATGCTCAACGTTTCCGTCGCCCACCCGGACAAGAGTTAGGGCGTTTTCTTGGGTTGGGCTATGGTAACGGCTATCATTGCCGCACGCCTGGCCCGCAAGTAGACTATTACAATCCTTATGGGCCTAACAACTCCCATCTTGTCTCGCGGTATCAGAACTCGGATAGGTTCAGCAATATGGAGACCGGTTATGCCGTGGGCGGCTTCAGCCGTGGTGGAACAGTTCCTCACTCTGAGTACACAGGCACTCAATCCGACGGCTACTCGGTATTTGAAAACTTGCCAGGGCAAACGGTAACCCCTGCCTTCGAGCCCGTACCCGAGCGAAAGTCGACTCTCCGCAGGGACCTAGAAGAGCGTGATTTCGAAGACGAACTGGACCTTGACGAGGACTCACTGGAGGAAAACGATTTCAGGACACGTCTGCAAGACGATCAAGAGTCACCAATCAACCGCGAGCAGGAAGATGCGGAGAGCGATGGCGGTTTTGACTCTTTGAAAGAGAACTTTGACGGTCTCAATTCTGAAAGCGATTCGAGCATTGGAACTCTACAGCCTAGCGACGAAGACCAAGCCGCATTCTTCGGTGGTAACTAGGCTTTGGCGGTTGTCCTTGCGGCTTCAGCAAATCGAGAACTTATCTCAGGACAGCTCTCTCGTAGTTAGTCGAAGCAGATCGAGATTGAGCCGCGCGGACGGTTTTACTGATCGCCGAACCGATGTTGAGTACCTGTTGGAAGTGGTACTCGGGAACCATGGAATGGCGCGAACCGTCTGGCAATTCAAGCGTTGCCGTAATCTGTAACGGTTGGCCCTCGGCCAGCCTGCGGCGGCTATTGTCATCAAAAGCCATGTCCACTTCCATCGCCCCGAGGCCGCCGGCTTGGTTGGTTCGTCGCGCAAGCATCGAGTCGGCGACAGAAGAAACGGTTGACGAAAGCGCGGTTGACGAAAGCGCGGTTGACGAAGACGCGTACTCACCGGGCAAGGCGACCTTTTCAAAACGGCCTTTGACGCGTCCAATGTTCTTCTCCGAAACCGGATCAATGCCAACTCGTCCCACAAACGTGGCGCGCGGACCCAACTCGGCAAGCTGAGGCAGCCATCCCGCGGCCAGCCAGCATGGAACGTTTTGCTGCCCTGTTTCAATATCTACGGTAGTCAGCGTCGGATCTTCCAAACAGCGGAAACGACACTGAACCACAGATTCTTTGATCTCGTCCCTCAGGGCCTCGAAATGACGAACGCCATTGGAAAATCTCATTGAGAGGTGCGCCGTGGCCGACCGCTGTCCTCCAAGATTGGATGTCTCGGGCGAAATCGCGATCTCAACAGGCGAAAGATAGACGCCCTGCCCTGCCCCGCCGAAAGAATCATCGATGACTTCGACGTCTTCGAGTCGAATTGACCAAGTCCCGGACCCGACTAAGCGTTGATTGAGGCTGTTGGCCAGTTCGGTCAGTCCTCGTCCGGACAGCCGCACACGCTCGTCGATCGTGATCCGATTGCGTTGTTCGTCAAAGCGCGTTTCGATGGCAGAAAGAATGGGCGTTCCATCGGCGCCAAACAAAGTCAGTCCGCGCAGGACGGTTTCGCCTGGTTTGGGGGTTTCGGCGTCGGCGATCTGAGTGTCGATGCCAAGTTGTGACTGGATCGTGCGCTGCCAGAATTCCGGCGTGCGTGGGTGACAGGCCCGATAGACGATCACTGCTGTGGGAAGACAGCAAAAAAACAGAAACAGGACGCGACAGAAAAATCGTCTTTGGTTATCGCTCATTCCTCGTTCCATCGAGTCGTTGACGTTGTGGTGAAAAACGCTGCATTGAGCAAACGCACTATATATACTGGTGGGCTCCGCCCGCGTGCAGTATCCCCGAAATGGCGTTTGGGGAAAATACGACTTGGCCGCAAATTGTGGCGTTTCTTATTCGTGAATCGCCTGCTGCTGGCATGAAATGGCTTCTTCGGTTGGCGGTCGACTAGCAACAGGCCATGCAACAGCGTCTCCCTCGGCACCGCTAGCTGGAATCTCCGCCCTCAAGAGCTTGAACTATCAAGAGCTTGAACTAAATACCGAGCTGGAACCTAGTGGTTTGTCAAAGCTGAAATGATCAGTTAAGCGTAGTGGATTTCGCCACAAATCCTTGGCTGATTAGGAATCCTTGGCGAATCCCACTACATTTCAACTCAGCTCTGAAAGAACACTAGAGACCCAAAATCAAATCTGGATCAACGCTTGATAATTAGGATGAAAACTCCCCTGCCGGGATGTGAATCAATTAGAATTTGACAAGCCATTTTCAACGTACCACCAAACCATCGAACGACTGAACATCTCCTAATTCTATTGATTCCCCATGTTCTTTTTTTCCAACCTCCGGTTCCACCGAAAAAAACGAAAAAGCACAAAGCAAAAGAAGCTTGCGTTTGAGCGATTTGAGCCGCGTCATTTGATGGCGGCTGACGGAGTCGTGGCTAGCTATCATTCTGACTTTGGTGGTGAGGGGTGGAGTTACGCCTACAACGTTGGCGAAGAAGCTTTGCAATCTAATGGTTCAAAACTAGCAGCGTTATCGATCTTCAATGGAGCTTACCGCGTGGACGGCGGTAGCGCAGCAAACCGCTATCTGTTTTTGAATAAATTCGGCGGACACCCAGGCGATGCGCAGAACGCCGGGAATACCACCGACCGGTATGCAGTCGTCACGTGGCAGGTGCCAGAATCGGGCTACTATGAGATCGCTGACAGTCGCTTGGAAGTGCCCAACGACAGTGGAGACGGAGTTGAGTTTCGCGTCTATGTAAACAACGAGTCTCCAGTCACCACCGGAATCGCTGGCCCGTCAAGGATCGGCTACTTCGACTCGCGGCTAGGGTTTTTGAGGAAAGGTGACTCTGTTCGAATTGCGTACGGAGCCAATGGCAACTCATCTTTCGATTACTTTAAAACAGACTTCAACTTTGTTCGCAACAACGAGCTGCTGCAAACTGTCGGCGGTTTCGGTGACGCTTTTGCACAGGATTCGTCTGGCTCCTCAAATTGGCGGCTGTTGTGGAATGCTCCCGACGGCTGGCAGTCGGGCAACAACTTCAACGCGCGTGCACCGCTAGCGACCGGTGGAATTGATCAGCCCGAAAACTATCGACCACTAGTACGGGTCGCTGGAGAACAGGTTTGGACAGCCGATGGCAACGTTCAAGCCGACGGTAATCCAGATAGTTTTTTAACGCTTTCTGGAACACCCGTCAGGCATCCCGATCTTGTGGGTAAGTCTCTATTTGCGGGACATCCCGGATCAGGATACGGCAGTTCCACCGTGTTCGAAGACCGATTCGCAATTGCAGAGTTCACCGTTTCGCAGTCTGGGTTTTACGCCATCAATGACAGTCATTTCAATTTGGATGAAAAATCGTCTGGCGTCGAAGTGGTGGTCGGCACCAGCAAAGATCCGGCTTCGTTTCGGTCTACCATCACCGCCAGCGGCTTAGCGGACTCTTGGTTTGATGTTAGTCTTGGACCGCTGACACGTGGTGACAAAATCTACGTCGCTTTTGGCGCGGGTGGCTTCCATGATTCGGACCGGTTTGCCGCCAATTTTGATGTGGTGCGTGTGCTACCACGTGAGCTTCCGCTTCGTGATCTTGGTGCGTCGCGGGTGGCCTTTTTTGCAAAAAATATTGAAGGCCTGCGTACCAACGATCGGCAAAATGACTATTGGGGCTTGAAGGCGTTGTTGGATCAAGCCACCGCCGCCGCGACTGCCAGTGATGACGACGGACCGGTGAAAGTGGTGCTGCAACCTGGGATTTATAACCTCACGGCGCCGCAGGGGTTTTCTGGTCGCTCGTTGTTCAGTTTCTCCAACGTCAGCGGTCTGGAGATTGAAGGCAACGGCGCAAAGATCTACATGGAAAGCCCGTTGGTTGGATTGTTTACCCTTTTCCAAAGCTCTGATGTCATCTTTAGAAACTTCGAGGTCGACTATGTACAGCGTTACGTGCCGGGGGTAAGTGTCGATCGGGACATCTACAGGGCGATGACGATCTCACAAGGAAAAGTAATCGGTGCGCCAAATTTTTCTGACAACTCCATCGTGGTGCGTTTTGACCCGAACGTGACGGTGGCACCGGACAAACTGTTCTTCAACCAATCCGCCAATCCGCAACTGTTTGCATCAATCCTAGCCCCGAATGTGGCGGGGCGAATCAAATTTGATACCGATCACTATATCCAGTTGGATCGTAAACTGTCCGGCCAACAACTCTCTGCGACCGATTACAAGATCGTATTTGAGAGGCCCTCGCAATTGGAGCAGGTTGCCGCCAATGACAGGATTGCTTTCCAGCGTCGTACGAATTCGGCCATCTTCAGTTTCTTCGCCAACGAACCGGTACTCAATTCGACCGCGTCTCCGGTGTTTTTGGGCAGCCAAGACGTGACGGTGTCCAATGTCACTGCTTGGTCATCGCCGGGGACGTTTGTGTCCTCGATCGGCACAAAACGACTCAACGTAATCAACAGTCGCGTTAGTGTTCGTGCTGGACGTTGGAGAAGTATCAGCGCTGATGCGCTCCATATCCAAAGCTCGCGCGAAGGAGCGTGGATTGAGAATTCTGATTTTGCTGGCGGTGCTGACGATGCGTCAAACTTCTATACGTTGCCACTAGCGATCAACCAACGATTGTTGAACGCGCGCGAAATGGTCGTGACTGCGGTCGATGCGAACGAAAAATCGAGTGTCAATCGAGCGCTGTTTAAAACCGGCGACCGCCTGCAGTTCTTTGATCCCGTCAAAGGCGAGATCATTCAAGAAGCTCGGATTGCCAATGTGGGGCGCGCAATCAAGCGTGACGGCGTGGCGATGATGAAGCTGACGTTTGACCAGCCGATAGACAGTTCTGCAGAAGTCTATAACGAGTCCGATGTAGAGCGGTTCGGTGATGACACACAGATCTTTAACCGAGACCTCTCTAAGAATTTTTTGGTTCAAGGATCGCAGTTCCGCAACAGTCGTCGCTACGGCACGTTTCTGATGTCGGAGAACGTTCAACTGGTGGACAATCTTTACAGTGGATTGAGTGACGCGGCGATTGCGGGCCATAACGAGGCGGGTTGGCCATTAGGTAATCTTCCCAGTGACGTTTTGATCCAGAACAATCGTTTCAATAGCGTCGGGTTTAGCCGCGAGTATCTGGCTCAGGACTACGCAAGGGGCGTCATTTCATTCCAGATCGACAGGAATCGGTTGGGACGAGAATTTGGTCGGCAAGTGGTGGACCGATTGAGCGCGGGAATTAACAATTTGGACATTCGAGACAATACATTTCGATTGTGGGGGAAGGCAGCCATTTCCGTTCGCAATGCTCAGAACGTGACAGTCGAAGGCAATCGGATTTACTGGTACGGTGCTGACGGTGAGAGTAGACCGTTGTCTCCGATCGAGGTGAAGTATTCATCAGACGTGCGAGTGACGGGGACGTCATTTTTGAAGTCTAACCGGACGGAGATTGACAATTTCTTCGCCACCGAAGGCAACGGCGAGGGTAACACGCTGGAAACGCCAGGCTTGATCTATTAGAGGCATAAGCATCCCGACCATAAATTGTTTATCACAATGATTTGAAAGAGATTTTGTATTGCGAGCCGAATTTAGCGAGAGTGCTGTCGAGACTTTCGCTTAGTTTCTGGAACGACTCGGAGGCGTTGAGTGGCAACCATCGGTACTTGATTTGTTTCCAGAGGATTTCGATCCAGTTTAACTCCGGCTACAAGGCGGCAAGAACCACAGGAACAGATTGTTTGCCTCCCAGTGAAGAATCATTGATTCAAACCACCTGCTGCCGTGAACCGGACCGTTTGGTCAATTACTTTTGTTGGCGAATTCTCGCATGTACTCTTTGAACAGCGCGACGAATCGATGTTCGTAGCGGTAAGGGTTTTGCAGGAGTGCGATCGTACGAGTCGGCGTTTCTCCAGCAAAGGGGCGATAGACACGCTGTTTACTTTGATCCAGCTGTTGCGCCATCGCAGGAATGATGGAGATGCCGTGGTGGAGCGCCACGAGCTCTTGAATCGTGGTCAATTGGTTCGTACGTTCGATGGTAACGGGAGCGACCGACTGTCGGTTGCAAAATTCGGCGATGTTGTCGGACAGACAGTGCTGCTGGTCGAGTGAAATGAATGGGAACTCCTGAATGTCCGTTAGACGGATGCGTTTCTTTTTTTCTAAAGCGTGACCCTTGGGAATTACCAGAACCAGTTCTTCATCAAACAGTGCCTCGGTCTCAAGATATTTCTCATTGATCGGCAATGCGAGGATCGCCAGATCGATATCGCCATCCTTGCATCGCTGCACAATGTTTTGGGTGGTGTCCTCTTGGACTTGAATTTTGATTTCCCGATGGCGGCTGCCAAACTTCTTCAGCACCGTCGGCAACAGATAGGGAGCGATTGTTGGAATCACGGCCAGTCGGATTTGCGTTCGGTCGCTGGCCTCGGTTAGCTCGGCAAACGTGTCGTCGACCAAATCGCGGATCTGATTTGCTCGAACCAGCAAAAACGAACCAATCTCGGTTAGCTTTACTCCGCGCGGCCAACGTTCAAACAGTGGCTCGCCGATAGTCTGCTCCAATTTCTGAACGGAGCGGCTGAGGGCGGGTTGAGACATGCCGATATCATCAGCCGCTTTTGTGAAGTTTCCCGCTTTAGCAACGGCCACGAAATGGGAAAGTTGGTGAAAGTCAAAATCGGGGCGCAATGGGACGTCCTGCGATGAAAAGGCATGCGGTCTTTGCATGTCGTTTATACATGATATGCATTGGAATTATAGCGAGGAAGTGCGATACTTTAACTAAATCGGGAATTCTCGTTCCCGTTATTGAACTTGCCGGGAAAGAAATAGGAACCAATGGGAGATTTTGAAATGCGTTTTAAAACGGGTAGAAGAAGCTGGATTTATTGCATCGCGACGACGATTGGAGCAGTCGCAGCGGTTTGCGGAATGACGGCAGGCGATTGTGGCTTGGCGTTTGGGCAGGAGAGCGCTGACAAACCTGCCGCCAAATGCCCCGTGATGCATGGTGGTGCTCAAATGCCTACCAAGGCAGGAGCTTATTCAAACGGCGATTGGTGGCCAAACCAATTGAATCTTCAGATCCTGCATCAAAATTCGCTCAAGGGAAATCCTATGGGCGAGAAGTTCGATTACGCCGAACAATTTTCAAAGCTTGATCTCGCGGCGGTGAAGCAGGACATCAACGCGCTGATGACGGATTCTCAGGATTGGTGGCCGGCCGACTACGGGAACTACGGTCCATTCTTTATTCGAATGGCTTGGCACAGCGCGGGTACCTATCGCGTTGCTGATGGACGTGGCGGTGCGAGCTACGGGACTCAGCGTTTCGCGCCGCTGAACAGTTGGCCCGACAATGGCAATCTTGACAAAGCGCGTCGTTTGCTGTGGCCGATCAAGCAAAAATACGGAAACAAACTTTCATGGGCTGACCTGATGGTGTTAACGGGTAACTGCGCTCTAGAGAACATGGGATTCGAAACGTTTGGATTCGCCGGTGGGCGTGCGGACGTCTGGGAGCCTCAGAACGATATTTTCTGGGGGCCGGAAACGGAGTGGCTTGGTGACAAACGTTACTCAGGCGATCGCGAACTTCAAAATCCGCTCGGTGCAGTTCAAATGGGTTTGATCTACGTGAACCCGCAAGGTCCCAACGGAAATGGGGATCCGCTGGCGTCCGCAAAAGACATTCGCGAGACGTTCGGTCGCA
>CALKXO010000065.1 GCA_938003615.1 uncultured Pirellulaceae bacterium
AGACTCCAAGCCACCCATTGCGAATCAGGCGGCGTCCAAAGAGTTCCTGCTGCGTGTGGTTTCTGATGAAGAGTTGCGATCGGATTTGCTGCGGCGTGAAAAAGAGCAACGGAAAGCGTTCGAACAGATCTATCAGGCTCAGATGGAACTCATGTCGGCCGTCCAAATCGTTGGTGCAAGTGAAATGATCGAAGGAATGGCTCCCGATAGATTTCATCGAGAGCTAGAAACGAAATTGATTGGTTTGATTCGTGATCAAAAGGGAGTCGGTACTAAGGTAGATCGAATCGCCAACCGATTTGAGGAGTTTCTGGTAGAGGTCAAGAACAATCGCTTGGATGAAGCTGAAAATGCACTTGCTCCCGATCAACGAATCGAGACTCGGTTCGATGAGAAAATTATTCGGCCGATACGAAATATGGATCAAAATATGATCTCGGTCGCCAATCGGAACATGGACAACTGCCGACGACTGGCAAACGATGCTACTGGACTTGATGGAGCGATTGAGCAGACGTTGGCGATTCAGCAGCAGATTCTTGAAGAGATGAAGTTGATCCTCAACGCCATGGACACGTCAGAGAGTTTTCAGGAGATCATCAACAAGATGCTGAACGTGAAAGCGTCCACTAAATCGATCAGCAGTGGTATTAAACAACTGAAATCGAAGCAGACCATTGATAGTGAAGAGGATGCAGAAGGCATCTTCGATGATTAAGCAGCCCTAAAAAGTTTAGGGGGGCTGTATGCGAGACCAGACCAGACGAGACGAGACGAGACGAGACGAGAGATCCGGTGCTAGGGACATCGGCTAACAGATTGAACGATAATTTGACGATCAAGGCCATTGATCCCGTTAGCCGTTTGGGAGCTGGCCAAGGTTTCGATGCTGCAATTTTGATGCCCCAAGCAAGTACAATTCAACGATCGCCAAACAGCTGAAATCGAAACTGGCGTCCTCTCAAATCGTACTGCCGACGGTTCCTGAATTTAAACCCAACCAAAGAACCAACCATGACACGCAACTTACAAAATAAAATGATCCAACGCGTGACCAAGACGACTTTGCTAGTTTTGTTGGCATGCTGCGCCGCAGCAACCGCATTGGCTCAGGGGCCCGACCAGAAGACCGAACTGGGGATTCGCCAACAGTTGGTGAAACGGAAGATGGTCGAGCTAGAGAAGAAGTTCATGGTGGTCGCCGATCGCATCCGCGCGGAGAAACCGCAACGAGCCGAATTGTTAGTGAAAACGTACCAGAAATCCAAAGAGCAGTCGCTGACTCGGAAAATGGAGTTGGTCAGTGAGTTGTTGAACACCAAAAAGTATGACGAAGCCGAACAGCAGTTGGACGAGGTGGTTGGGATTCTCGAATCACTGATCCGTTTGTTGACCAACGAGAAAGAGAAGGCTGTTTCGGCCCGAGAGGAAATGGACAGGCTGGAGCGGATAAAAAAGAAGGTGCAACAGCAACTTCAGGAACAGCAGAAACAGACACGCGAGACAGAGAAAGCCAGCAATAAGGAGGCGGCAGCCGAGAAGGTTGCTGCTCAGATCAATGCGCTCAAGGGATTGATCGATAAGCAATCAGACTTGGTCAAGGAAACGGGCGACAACGCGAAAGCGCAGTTGAATCAACTGGACAAACTTGCCGACAAACAGTTCGGCATCCGCCAGGCGACCGATGAGCTGCACAAAAATATAACGGGTGAGAAAAATAACCTGAACAAGGATGGTTCGTTTCGCGACATGCCGAAATCCGTGCCGGGGGGAGTGCCGAAGAAGTCTGAAGCTAACGGGAAAAATGCTAAGGGAGAAAGCAGTAAACCGAAGGGCTCCAATGGGAAGAATCCCAATGAGGAAGAATCGGATCCAAGTAAGTCCGATGATGGCGGGATGCCCACGGACGGCGAGCAACCTGACAGCAAACAATCGGACGGCAAGCCTTCAAAACCGGGCGACGGGCAAAAGCAGGACGGGCAAAAGCAGGATGGAGAACAGCCCGACGGCAAGCCACGCGATGGGAAAAAATCTGATGACCAATCTGATGACAAAAAACCTGCTGATGGCAAGAGTTCCGCGGGAAAGCCGAGAGAGGATCAGTCGGAGAAAGGGCAGCCCGGCCGACCCGGTCAATCAGGCGAGCCCGGTCAATCAGGCGAGCAGGGAGGAAAATCAGAAAAAGGAGAGAGCAAGCCTTCCGCCGATGCGCCTCCTCAACCCGGACAAAAGGCGTTAGAGAAAGCAGCCGATCATCAGAAACGGGCTGAGGAAAAACTGGGCAGCGGAAAGCCTACCGATGCTAAACGTCAACAGCAGCAGGCACTCGAAGAGTTGAAGGACGCACTGTCGGAACTAGAAAAAGAGAAGCGTCGCATCGAGTCGCTGCCTCCTGAAGTCCTGGAGCAACTTGCACGTGAGCAACGACGTAACCGCGGCAAAACACTGGATCTGATTGAGGAGATGAAGGAAGCTCCGAAAGGAAAACCGTCCGAAGAATCCGGAGGCGATGAGCAAAAGCCACCGCAGGCGCCCGGCCAAGATGAAATGGACCAAGCTCAGCAGGCCCAGAATCAGGCGGCTGAAAACATGGAGCACAATGATTCCGAGGGAGCGCAGGAACAACAGAAGCAGGCTGAGAAGAAGATGCAAGAAGCGTTGGAGAAGATCGAGGATCGGCTGTCCCAGCTACGTGAGGAGACGAACGAGGAAAAGCTTGCCCGGCTCGAAGCTCGTTTTCAGGAAATGCTTGACCGCCAGAACGATGCTTCGGCGATGACGATCGAGATCGAAGACAAACGCGCAAACCTCGGAATGATTCACCACCGAGACCAACTGTTGATTTTACGACTGGCAACCGAAGAACTCGAGATTCGCGAATTGGCTCAACAAGCCTACGATGTGCTGTTGGAGGATGGGACCAGCATCGTGTTTCCCGAAGTCGTTCAAGATATTCGAGGCGACCTTGAATCGGCATCGACCTTGCTCCAGGAGGATAAGACGGATCGGTTCACGCAACTGCTTCAAAAAGAAATTGAGACAGGAATTGCAGACCTATTGGACGCGTTGAAGAAAGCCAAGAAGAAAAAAGATGGCGGAGGCGGCGGTGGAGGCGAAGGTGGAAAACAACCGTTGCTGAAACAATCGGCCGAACTTAAAATACTTCGTATGCGACAGCGCCGGCTAAATCGGCGTACCAGTAAACTCGAAATGATGAAGGGTCAGCCCGGGCTCGAACAAAAGATCGACGGCGAGATCCGCGACGCCGCAGCCATGCAGGCGAAGATCCTCGAGATGACCGAAAATATCATGAACAAAGAGCAATAGAGAGAATCACTCATGACTTCATGCCGATTTTTCAACTCTGCCTTCCCGTCGTCGCTGACCGGGGGCTTGATGATCACGATTGCGACAGTCGCGCTCTTGATCCCATCCAACTCATGCGCAGCAGTCGACGATGTCACCACCGATGTTGCTAAAAAACGAGACGTGGAGGTCATTCGTTCGTTTTTAACGCACTTGGATGAAGTGGGGGCAGAGCGGGGAGAACAGGCGAAACGCGCCGTCAATGATCACGCCGATAGTGCCGTCGAAGCGCTGACCGAAGGTCTAGTCGCTCTTTATCCGGATTATGCAAATGCCGTCGCCGCTTCTGACGACGATCGACTCGAGGACGCTGTCCGGCAACTGACTCCGTTGGCCCAATCAGACGATGTCTACCTTGCCGCCGATGCGACGTTCTTTCTTGCTCGCACTTACATGAATCATGAACGCTACGAAGATGCGATCGATCATTTAGAAAATCTAGCCTCTTTGGCGGGCAATGTTTCCGTTCATCAAGGGGCTGCTCAATACTTTTTGGGACTCGCTCAATCGGGCCTGTTGAAGAAGCAAGAAGCGTTTGACTCGTACGTTAAATTCTTGAAAGAGAATCCTCATGCACCTGAACGCATGCGCGTCAGCGCGTGGCGACAAGCGGAGAAGCTGGAAAAAATTAAAGAAGGCGAGTTGCCCGATGTCCACCAGAGAATGAACTATTCGCGTCGTCGGTTGGAGCAGCAGAAAACGGATTCTGATACGCAACAAGAGCAGGACAAGATTGTCAAAATGCTTAATAAGTTGATCAAGAAGGCCGAAAAGGAAGAGGCCAGCAGTTCGTCGAGTGACTCAGAGAATAACGACCAGAACGACAAAAAACCAAAGAAGGGGCAAAAAGGCGGGAAGCCCTCAGCGCCCAAACCGTCGGCTGGAAAAAACAACAAGGGTGGCGCCCAACCTAACGGCACTGCCGAGATAAAAAACTATGATGAATCACCTGCCAGCCCGTGGAGTCGTCTGCGGGATCGCAGCCGCGACCCAGCCAACAACGCGGTTAAAGAAAAACTTCCGGCGCGCTATCGTGACATCGTGGAACGGTACATGGAAGCGGCCAACGGTGAAACGGAAAAATAGAGGCGAAGTCTCATAACAGACGCTGACTGGAAATAATGTGAACGAGCAGCGCCCCGATGGCATCCACTCCGCGAAATCCCTTTCGAGCGATTGATTGTGCGGAGCGAAATGCGACACTTTACAGAAAACACTGATGAGAACTTTGCGGCGCCCCATATTACTGGCCATCCTTTGGATCGTACTGTATCCTGCAGTCTCCAACGCCGATGACTCGCCGTTCAATATCGCTTTGCTCGATGGTTCGAAATTCACTTCTGCGATTACTTCCATCGACGGCGATGGCAATCTCAATGGTCCACAGATCGATCGACCGGTACAGCTGCAAGACGTGATCGCAATAGAACGTGATCGTTCAGAGACGGCGGCCCAAGAGCTCCGGAGAACTCAAGTTCAAGTCCGTCTTGCACGCGGCGGTCGCATTGCGTGTCGTTCCGTTTCGGTAGACGATAACGGACTGCTGGCTGAATCAGACATTCCCATTCTGGAGGCTTTGCCGCTTGAGGCGATTCAGGCAATCATCTTTCGCGAATCAGAAACTGCGGCGCGTGCGATTGCAGAACGATCTGGTGACAAGGACACCGTGGTGGTGGAAACGGAGGACGGACTGAAAATGGTGTCAGGTGTTTTCGAAGGCATCGCCGACTCAAAAGTGGGGCTCAATTTTAAAGGCAAATCCAGAAAGATTGGGTTGGAAAAAACGACCGCCATCATATTGGCCGACTTGAAGCCGCCCGCGGCTGAGGGGACTTTGAGCGTGATCGAGATGGTCGATGGATCGAAGATTCACGGCGTGGTTGCAGAACTGGCACAAGACGAACTTGTGGTGTTGCTGTCGGCATCCACAAAAATATCGCTGCCGTTTGCTTCGGTTAAACGCATCGAAATTCAGTCGGAGAACCTTGTCTATCTCTCTGCTCTAAATCCTCGTTCGGTTGAGCAGAAAACGATTTTTGCCTTTCAGCGCACTTGGCAGGCGGACGCCAGTATCGAAAGCAATCCGATTTCACTGGCATTCAATGTCACCGGTGGAAATCGTATTGTCAAACAGTTCGCCAAAGGGGTGGGGATGCAGTCTTGGTCACGCATCGAGTTTGCCAACGAGAAAGGCTATACTCGTTTTCAGGCGACCGTTGGCATCGATGCCGAGACGCGCGGGCGCGGAGATTGTGTGGCGGAAGTTGTGTCCGACGGCATCACGATTTGGTCACAACGCATTAGTGCTTTAGAGGAACCGGTTGAAGTGGACGTCGACGTTTCGGGCATGGATTCGATTGCGCTGATCGTGAAACCTGGCGAGGGATTCGACTTGGGCGATCATGTTGACTGGGCCAACGCCCGTTTTCTGAAAACGGACTAGTGCTTAATCCAGATTTGGAATTAGGATCTAGAAGGTTCTTGAAGTAAGGCGAGCGGCAAATAGGTTCTTACCTGCCGTAGCTTGGGCACTCTTGCCCGAGTCCCTAAGTGCTCGGGCAGGAGTGCCCAAGCTACGGTAAATTCTCATCTGCCAATCGCCTAAGAACCATTCGGGGCGCACTAAATCAACTGCTCGTTTGCCGATATGTGCGCGACAAAACTACTTCCAAGTCCAATCAATCGGCATCTGTATGTCTGGATGAAGGCTCTTGTGAACAGGGCAAGCCAATGCCGCGTTCTTGAGCATTTCTGCTTTGGGGTGCTCTGCGGCGATCGGCATTTCGATTTTCAGCGTTAACTGCCCGATTCGCCGCGGTGGTGTCGCCGCCATCGTTTTATCGACTCCAATCTTGAGGCCGCTCAAGTCGATGTCATTGCGTTCAGCCACGATGCCCATAATGGTCGCGATGCACGAAGCGAGCGCTGTAGCCACTAAATCGGTTGGTGAGAAAGATTCTCCCAAACCATGGTTGTCCACCGGCGCGTCGGTGTGAATCGACGTCGTTGACGGCTGGTGGGTGGCTTCGCAACGTAGCTTGCCTTGATATTCGACGTCGATGTGCACCATTGAATTGCCCCAGAGTTGCCTTGCCTCTGTCAGATTATTTTATTGTGTTTCGATGGAACAGGCTAACATCTTCGTCCAAGAAAGTAGCGATGGACGAGACTCGTTACGCGTCATCCTGAAGAACCTTACGGAGAAACTTCCACCCCGTTAGATAGTGCTCCTCGCCGAAAGGCTTGCACCAAATACAACGAGCACGCACTTTTGTAGCGATGTCGTCAATTCGGTAGATCGCCAAGGTTGCAATCTGTTCGACTTCCACGTTGCGTTCGCCAATAAGGGAGATACCGCCGGAGCTAATGTCTTTAGAAAAAGCGCGGTGACGCGTGAGCTCGTATTGGAACTGAATGGTCACAGGGCAGACGACCGATTCGCGATGCGAGGCACGTTTGTCGACAAAACATTCCTCTTTTTCTGCCAGCATCATAACAAGGTGCTTAATCTCGGGACTGTCAACAAATGAATCGCGATTGATCATCCCAAACTCCTCGTTTTTTCATGAAAAGAGAGTGCTAATTTTTTTCCCCATACGGGAAAGGCTCGCTGTTTTGCTCAAAGTGCCGATCGGGTGAACGGGTGAACGGGTGAACGGCTGTCTGGAAGGTGTGTCCGTGGGTGCGTAGGAAAAGTTACATCACAGTTAAACAGATTCTGCAGTCAGCACCTAGAAAAAATGAAATCGTTGACTTATGAATAATGGATCTTAGGGTTGTGCAGGCTAATTGATCTTGCAGTGAGTAGGTTGCACTCCTAACGTGTCACCGGAAGTACGTCTCTGGGGGGAGTCTGAGCGTGTTTTTCCAGCAATTTTTCATGTAAAAATCCTGCAAACTTGCGTTTATTCGGCTCAGGGCCCCCCAAATGAAAAACAGTAAATTTGCCTATCCGGCGGTCAATTCGGCATTCAATTCGATGAACTCGTCGCTGTTGAAGGCCTCTCTTTTGATAGCTGTTGTGCTGACATTGATGTCGTCCTCTGGCTGCCGGAATTGTCGTAACACCTGTGGTCAGCCTTTCGCTGCCAACGGATACAACGGCGTGCCAGGGTATGGTGTTGCAGGATACGGTGCCCCTTCGGCTTCCGTCGCTAGCAACTCGCCCACGATCGCGCCGCCGCCGACCTACTCGTTGAACATTCCCGGTGGAGGAGCTAACCCTTACGCCCAGGGTGGAACGCGCGTGGGCCAACTTCCGTCGGGGCTGCTCAATACACGTCAAGCCGCGCCGACCTCGGCCAGCGGTTCCAACAGCCCGGCAAATTTCAACCAGCAGCAGGGATGGCGACAGATAAACGGTGCGAACCTGAACACACAGTCCAGCACAACGAGCGCTCCTAACGCTGGAGGTCAAGTCGCCACGTCTGTCCTAGACCGGTCGATTGACAGAACTGCAGCGCGTGCGCCCCAAGTGAACGCTCAAACCATCCCCGCCCGTTCGACTGGGATGGCAGCTGCAACAACACCAGCCAACCGACCTCAGTTCAACAACGTGGCCACGACACGCTCGACCGACTATCGCACCACGTCGGTTGACGAACGTCAGGACGCGACGCGCTTGCCGGTGACTGATGCTTCGGCAATGCAGTCCCGTGTGGCTCAGAATTTCGCTCAGCCTCCAACGCAGCCCTATTACAACCGACAGCAGGGCAACCAGCAATTTCAACAGCCGCGTTTCGCTGCCAACACGCTGCCACAACACGCGGGGTATCAAGGGCAATTTCTCCAGCCGGTCAACATGGCTTATCAAGGCCAGTTTAGCAATCCCGTTGGACGCGTCGGTGGGCAATTCGCCTCTCCCATGTCGCAGCCTCAATTGGTCCAAAGCCAATCGACGGCGACCTATGACCCTTACAACTCAACGGCCAGTGACTGGCGGAATCGCGGGCGCGACTCTCGGTCGTACTAAAGAGAAGTCTCTCCAAAGGTGGCTGCTCTCCAAAGGTGGTTGCTCTCCGATGGTGGCTGCTCTCCGATGGTGGCTGCTCTCCGATGGTGGCTGCTCTCCGATGGGGAGATGCGATTCTGCGGTATGCAAGCAGTCGGAGACTCTGGCTGCCAGCACGGTAGTTGAAAGCTCCCGTTAAGCACCCGGCCACAAGTTTCCAATATAAAAAGGAACAGTGGCTAGTGCCAAAACGGCTAATGGTGTCTGAAAACTTATGACCTAGTGCTTAGTAGGTATCCAAATGACGGTAACTCAAACGATAGGCGCGTTGGTTCGGGGATCGAGAATTTCCCAATGGCGGTCGCAGGTATCGCGTGTCGAGCGCATGGCGGCATCGTTAGAATCGCTTGAGGATCAGGAGATTCAACAGCGCAGTCTGGCGCTGCGATACCAATCGCAAAGTGGCCAGCCGCTAACGAAGCTGGTGATCGAGGGATACGCCCTCGTACGCGAAGCGGCGCGAAGATCGATTGGAATGAGCCACTATCCTGTTCAGCTGCTCGGTGGCATCGCCATGTTCCATGACAGTATCGTCGTGATGCAAACGGGTGAAGGAAAAACGCTGACCGCTACCCTGCCCTTGTTCCTACACGCGCTCACCGGCAACGGGGCTCACCTCGCTACCGCAAATGATTATCTCGCCGCGCGCGATGCGCTGATCATGAGGCCCGTGTTTGAAATGTTGGGAATGACCGTCGGCGTTGTGACGGGGCAAAGCACACGCTGCGAGAGGCGAGAGGCTTACCACTGTGACGTGACCTATACCACGGCCAAGGAAATCGGGTTCGATTTTTTGCGTGATCGGTTGATCAGACGACATCAAAAACACAGCGGCCAAAACGCGATCGCAGCCATGACAGGGCAGCCACCCACCGACGCTAACCTTCCTGTTGGACGCGGTCTAAATTTCATCCTGATCGATGAGGCGGACAATGTGCTGATCGACGAGGCACGGACGCCGCTGATTGTCAGCAGCGATCCGGACCGTATCGCCAAGGCAAAATTAGCGTTGTACCAATGGACGGCTCAAATTGTTGACTCGTTTACAGACGAGCTTGATTTTTCGATTGACGAAGAATCCAAGTCGATTTCACTGACTGCTGCGGGACGTCGACGTGTTCGGACGACGCAACAACCAGAGGCGTTAAGCCGCACACCGCTGATCGATATTTACGATCAGGTTGAGATGGCGATCTACGTCAACGAAAACTACTTCGCCGATCGACACTACGTCGTGCGCGACGGAGAAGTCGTGATCGTAGATGAATTTACCGGTCGGCTGGCGGAGGGGCGTAAATGGCGATCCGGTATCCATCAAGCGATCGAAGCGCGCGAAGGGGTTGAGATTAGCGTGGAAACGGGCGAGGCGGCTCGGATTACGATTCAGGATTTGTTTCTGAAATACGAAGCGCTTGCCGGCATGACGGGAACCGTTGCAAATTCGGCTCCGGAACTGAGGAGTATCTATTCGGTGCGTGTCGTGGACGTGCCGACCAACAAACCGCCCAAACGGATACAGATGCCGGTACAAGTATTTGGTTCGGTCGCCCAGAAGTGGCAGGCGATTGCGGACGAAGTTGAATCGATGTTGGCGGTCGGCCGTCCGGTTTTAATCGGCACACGATCAATTGATAAATCAGAGACGCTATCGAGAATACTCGCGTCGCGCGGGATCGAACATGAAGTGCTCAACGCAAGGCATCTGGATCGGGAGGCGCAAATCGTCTCCGAAGCGGGGAGGCCAAAGAAAGTTACGGTGGCAACCAACATGGCCGGTCGCGGAACCGACATCAAACTCTCGGCGGACGCACTGGTCATAGGAGGGCTGCATGTGATCTGCAGCGAGCTTCATGATTCGGCGCGGATCGACCGGCAGCTGATCGGACGCTGCGGACGGCAAGGAGATCCCGGTTCGTACCGACAGTACTTGTCGTTGGATGATGATCTATTGAGGTCCGGTTTGGGACCACAAAGGGCTGAATCCTTGTTACGGCATGCCAACAACCCGACTGCGACGTTGACTCGTTTCGCACCATTGTTCTATTCGGCGCAAGCGAAGATTGAACGCAATCATTATCAGGCGCGAAAACAGTT
>CALKXO010000066.1 GCA_938003615.1 uncultured Pirellulaceae bacterium
CACCGTTTTCGGATGAATCGTTGGATGACTCTTTTGTTTCTTCCATTTCCTGAGGAATGTCAATTTCAGGAAACTCAATGTTCGGTGCGTCTTCTACCGCTGCACCAGGAGCTTCTTCGTCGAACGGTTTGTGATCGGTAAATTCAGTGTAGAGAGACACGAATTCAGGATTGCTAACTCGAGCGAGCCCGCGTTGAGCGTCTTTGAACAAAACTGAATCAGGCGCTTCTTCGGTGTACTTTGAATACAGAGTTTTGGCCTCGTCGAATTCGCCAAGGCTCTCCGCCGCATAAGCGAGCGTGTACAGAGAACGGCGTTGTTGCATGACCGTTTTGGTTGTGTTTGGAGCGTCGTAGACCTTTTGGAAGGACTCTTTGGCACGTTTGATCAATTTGATGCCGCCCTCGCGATCAACCGGCAGCTGCTGCAGGCCGCGATTCATCTCGTAGTCACCCGCAATCTGCAAAGCGAAATTGGTGGCCTTGTCGTTGGGGAAATCGTTTTCCATTTGTTTCAACGAATCAACGTTCTGGTTGATGCGAAACTGGTTGATCGATCGGTCAAGCTGCTGCCATGGTTCGGCGGCTGCGTTTTGACTGTTTTGCATGAAGTAGGTCAGTAACACGTACCCTAGCAGCAGAGCGCAGACGCCAAGAGCGATCTGACCCCAATACGGGCGCGATGCTTCCAGCATTTTCTCTGCTTCTGATGGCTCGTCATGCTCCACCGGCATCTGGGCTGTCACGTTAGGTGGCAGTTCAATGTCGCGACGATTATTCTTCTGGTCTTCAGTCTTGGTTTTTGACATGAGTGGGAAAACGGATCAAACCGGCCTTGGGTTGACGATGTTGGATGGCACAAAACTTGCCATTTCAAAACGCAAAGTATACGTAGTTCTGCAATCAATGGTCAATACCGACGGGCCAAACCATTTGCGTTTGACAACTGGCCGCTGAAATAGATACTGACCCCGCTGGTGAGACTGTTATATCTGCGTTTCGCCCAACCCGGCCGACACCGCCGACACCGCCCACTTTCGCACGCCAATTCCGCCATGCACGGCCTGAATCCGGATCAACTCGACGCCGTCAACACGCTCTCTGGACCGCTTTTGGTGCTTGCTGGAGCGGGTACGGGCAAGACGCGCGTTATCACCTACCGGATCGTTAAACTGATCGAAACGGGGACGCCGCGCGACAGAATTCTAGCGGTGACGTTTACCAATAAGGCCGCAAACGAGATGCGTGAGCGGCTGATGCCGATGATTCAGGTCAAACGCAAATCGCCCACCCCGACCGATAAATACAAACCGAAATACGCGAAGAATAAGTTCGCTGAAGACGATCCGCAGCCCACCGTCTCCACGTTTCACTCCTTGTGCGTCAAGATCCTGCGGCGGCGGATTGATAAACTGGGGTATCCGCTTAAGTTCACGATCTACAATCGTGGTGATCAAGAAAGCCTCGCTCGGACGGTTTTGCGTGAGATTAATGTCAATGACAAAATGATGGCCCCCGGTCAGCTTCTGTTTCATATTGGCAATTGGAAATGCAAATCGCTGAAGCCGGGCGATGCGATCATGCACAGCGAAAGCGATGCTCAGCATCTCGCGGCGATTGCCTATCAGCGCTATCAGCGTCAGCTGAGACTCTCCGGTGCGCTCGATTTTGATGACCTGCTGTTACTGACGGAGGAACTCTTCGCCAATCACGAGGACGTTCGATTGGAGGAGGCGGCCAGATTCGACCATTTGTTGATTGACGAATATCAGGATACAAACACCAGCCAATATCGCATCGTCAAAGCCCTTGCGTCAGCGCATCGCAACTTGTGCGTGGTGGGCGATGATGATCAGTCGATCTACGGTTGGCGTGGGGCGGAGGTTGAACACATTCTTTCCTTCAACAGGGATTGGCCGGATGCGAAGGTGGTCAGACTGGAGGATAACTACCGTTCGACGACGTCGATCATCGACTTTGCTAATACGCTAATTAAATTCAACAAGACGCGCCACGATAAGATTCTCAGAGCGGCGCGTCCCGGTGGCGACAGACCTGCCATCATTCAGTACGAGAACGAAACGGTGGAGGCGGCGGAGACCGTTCGTTCGATTCAACGTCGTTTAGAAGACAAAGGGCGTGAGCCACGAGATTTTGCGATTCTGTTCCGCACCAACGAACAGCCTCGACCGTTCGAAACGGAGTTGCGAAAAGCGAAACTTCCGTACGTCTTGGTCGGCGGTATGTCGTTCTTCGACCGCAAAGAGGTCAAAGATCTTCTCGCTTACTTTCGATTGCTGGAGTCCGAGCCTGACGATATCTCGATCTTGAGAATCATCAACAAGCCGCCACGTGGCATCGGCAAAAAGTCGATCGAAAAACTGCTCGATCACAGTGTTAAACAGAAGGTTCCGCTCTGGGACATGATTACCGGAGATGCGGAGCGTCCAAAACTGACCAGCACCGTCGACCGCGGCCTTAACGCTTTGGTGGAAGCGGTTGGGATTGTGAAATCACGTATGGGAGGGTTGTCGCTTGTGGAAACGGCGCGGCTGTTGATCGATCGTGCCAACTACAAGGCGGAGATCGAGAAGACTTATAGCACTCCTGAAGATCGAGAGTCTCATTGGGCGGTGGTTGAACAGATCGTTAGTGCGTTGGGAGAGTATGAGCGCTCGACGCGCAAGCCGACGATGTCGAAATTTTTGGACAAATTGTTGTTGGGTGATCAGAATGCGGATAACGACAAAGAGAAGCAACTGAAGAAGAACGCGATCGCGCTGATGACGATGCACTCGGCCAAGGGACTGGAGTTCCCCGAGGTTTACATGGTTGGGCTGGAGGAGGGCATTTTGCCTCACAAACGTTCATTGGAGGACGACGATGCCGGTGTGCCCGAAGAGCGGCGTCTATGCTACGTTGGAGTGACACGGGCGGAAGAGTTACTGACCCTTTCGATGTCGTTGACGCGAATGCGGTGGGGCAAGGCGCGTGATACTCAGCCAAGCCGATTTTTGTATGAGCTGACCGGCCAAGCCGATCATCCAAACTACGCGCGAAAGAAACGCGTTTAGGATGCTTTACGTTTCGAGTAGGATTGGCTTCCAGCCTGTCATTTACTTTTCGACAGGCTGGAAGCCTATCCCACTTTTGCGTTAGATTCGCCGAATCGAACAAGTGAATGTGTTAGATGAACCGTAGTTCCCGTAAATCAACTCCGACTCAAACTCCAACTCGAGGTCAGTTGTCCGGTGCACAATTCCGCCTGCGCTGCGACGGCTGTTTTCGGCCGGTTGAGCAGTGTTATTGCGATGCGATCACTCCGGTCGATACGCGCACCGAGTTTCTAATTCTGCAACATCGCAGAGAACGCACTCATCCATTCAACTCGGCCCGCATCGCGGCACGGGCGTTGACGAACTGTAAAGTGGTCTGCGACCGCAATGAACAACTGGCCGAGATGCAGCTGCCGATCAAACCCTCCGCCGGATTACTTTACCCTTCGCCAGGGGCTCGTTTGTTGAATCAGGTTCCAAGGGAAGAACTGCCGGAGCAATTGGTGGTCATCGATGGCACGTGGCATCAAGCCAAAACACTCTACCGTGACGTTGAGGTTCTTCGAAGTTTGCCATGTTTCGCATTGGCCCCCACAACGCCCGGCCAATATCAGATTCGCCTTGAACCGGATGAGTCTTCTTTATCGACGGTGGAGGCGATTGCAGCGGCGGCGAGGCAGATGGAGCCGGAAAACGATGACGTTGATCGCCTGCTGGACGGCTTCCATGCAATGATCGAAAAACAGTTGGCCCATCCGCAGGCAAATTACAGCGGGCAAACGGTTCAGTCAAAAAGGGCTCCCAATCTCAACATGCCGAAAAGCCTGATCTCGGGTGAGCATTCGCTGGTGGTGTTCTATGCCGAGGCGACTCCTCTCAAGTTCGTTAACAGCGAACAATGGGCCAGCGTGAAAGAGAAACGTCGCGCTCATCCGATGCCGCCGGTTTATGTGTGTGCTCAACGTATTGATCTTGCAGATGCTTCGGTCGGCGTCTCTGTTGCGGATCAGTTTGTTAGACGGATCCGGCCTCAAGAGAGGCTGACGGAGACGGGGCTGCGGCATATGGGACTGCAAGTTGAGGATTTCGAGACGGCGCTATCCATTGAAGCGTTTCGGAAACAGTGGCAGGCGTTTCTGCAACCAAGCGATAGGCTGGTGGCGTACCATTCCAGTAGTATTGATCTGTTGAAAAACGCACGAGCCCGCGTGCCGATCTATGATCTCTTGCAGGGAATCAATTACGACACGCAACGCGCATTCCATGGCATCTCAGAATATCTTGAGAGCTTCGAGAAACAGATTCCGCCTGCAATCTGTAAGGGCAGGGGAGGGCAGAGGTTGGCCTCAGCAGTCGCACTCGTGCGCCACTTGCAGGGAATTTCCAACGCAGGTTAACGAACCAACGTAGGCAATAAGCGTAGGTCAGTGGTGCGCGTTAAAGGTCTTCGTCCGCGACGCGGATAACGGCGTGAATCTCGGCAGGCCCATTGGCTTCACGAATCTGAGTTAGAACTTCCGGCTGCTGGATAAGTCGACTGAGACGCGCCAAGACACGCAAATGAACCGCTTCGTCTGTGGATCCGATCAAAAAGAAAATGTCGGTCAAACACCCGCGCGGACCGCCGAATGGAATTCCATTGGTAGTAACGCCAAGCCCTAAAAACGGCTCGCCCATTGCTTGCGACATCGGTCGTCGCGGGTGCAAGAGAGCGACGCCATTTTCGAGCGCTGTTGGATGGAGTTCTTCCCGGCTATGAATTGCTTCTGCCATCTTATCGGGCTCCCACAACGCGCCCGTTTGGGCCACCATGTCGCAGATCTTGGTGATGACCTTGATTTTGGTTTTCGCCAGCAACGGCGAGAAGATGTTTTGCTGCTGCAGAAGATCCGGAATGTGAAAATCGTCGACGGTCTGCTTTTGAGCCTGAATGTCGAGTACTTTTTCGACCGCGACCAGTTCTTTTTCGTCTGACGCTCCAATGCGGTTCTCAAACCAAGTATGGATTTCGGGACGAGAGAAACGCCACTGGCCGCCGATCCGCCTGCCAGGCAATCGGCCTCGTTCAGCCATTTTGCGTACCTGCTCGGGGGTCAGGTGCAGGTATGCGGACAGCGACTGAATATCAAAGTCTTCCATAGCGGCGAGCGTCATTGTGGGGAGAATGGTGTTAATCCATCATCCTAACACCGTTGACGATCGTAATAAAGCGCCCGATCGAGTTTGGCGGTGGGCTTCATCCGACTAGGACAGCTATTGACTAGTATGAGAGAACGCCACTGGATCGCATGAGGTCAATGCACTGCGGCACAAAGGTAGGTGTCATGTAGAGTGCGTATCCACAAACGGCGAAAATTGCCGAAAGTGCCACGTATGTCGTGAAAGTCTTAATCGTTTGGCCGGCTTGTTTTCGGCGGTAGGCTTTGACTTCGCCCTCGAGTTTTTCGACGTAGTACTTTTCGGAAGAGAGTGATGTGTGATTGGGCACGGGAAAGTCCATTGTTGATAGGTCGGTGGGTTGAATTTGCTAATGCAATTTTGTTTCTAGCCACCAACGCAAGGGCCGTACCAATGTCTCAGAAGATCATCTAAATCCGCTAATTCCCTCGGGAAACACTTGATTGCGTCTCAGGTGGGAGGTCGCCCATGATGTGCTTTTTCATCAGCACGTGGCTTGGATGAGGCGAAACGACCGCATGTTTCAATAACACCACCTACCGCTGTGATGCTTCAAGCAGCATCCTCGCATGACTTGAGGGAAGGTTTTTTGAGAAAAAGTTCTTGACTTCAGACTCGCTGGTCGATACTGTACTACGTACCGTAATACAGCAGGGGCAGGTGATGCTAAACATTCAAATCACAACCGGTGGAAAGATACCGATTTACCGGCAAATCATCGATCAAATGCGATCGTCGATTGCACTCGGCAAAATTGCGGTGGGCGAGCCCTTACCCAGCGTCAGGGGGTTGGCGACGGAATTGGTGATCAATCCCAATACGATCGCGAAGGCCTATGCGGTGCTCGTCAATGATGGAGTGATCGAGAGTCAGCAAGGTCGTGGGTATTTCGTGGCCAAACGGCGAGAAATCTTTACTAAGCGCGAACGACAACGACGGCTGGAAGAAGTCATTGGTCCGTTCGTGGCCGAGGCCGTTACGTTGGGGTTCGACCAGCAGCAGCTTATCGGTGAGATAAAGAAGCACTTCCAGAGACTGGCTAAATCCTAATTCATGCTAGGTCCTGTGAGGCCTTCCAAGGAGAACTTCATGAGTGAACATTCGATCGAATTGAAACGCCTTTGCCGGTACTTCGGTAAGAAGTCCGTCGTCGATGATTTGAGTCTGTCGGTACAAACAGGTAAGGTGACGGCGCTGCTAGGTCTCAACGGAGCTGGAAAAACGACGACCATTCGGATTCTGATGGGGTTGTTGTCGCCTACACGTGGGTCGGCAAAAACACTGGGAACCGATTCGACGACGATGTCAATCGACACGCGCAAGCGTATTGGCTATTTGGTGGAAGGGCACTATCTGTATCCGTCGATGCGGGTCAAGGAATGTCAGAAGTTTCAACGGGCGGGATATGACTCGTGGAACAGCGATCTATTCAATGACATTGTTCGCCATTTTTCGATCGATCCGACTGCCAGAGTTTCGACACTCTCGCGCGGCCAACGCGCTGGGGTTTCGTTGGCGATGGTGTTGGCCCCCGATCCCGAGTTGTTGGTGCTCGACGACCCAGCGTTGGGGCTCGATCCGGTAA
>CALKXO010000067.1 GCA_938003615.1 uncultured Pirellulaceae bacterium
TGATTCCGGTAACTCGTTTAAGCATGATCCTGCGGGAGTCGCGCGACGAGACGATGACGATCGAGGCAACACCCGACAAGACACTGATCAAGGGTAAGGGTAGCAAGTTTGAACTCCAGGCTCAGAACCCTGACGAGTTTCCGGATGTGGCTGAATTTAATGCCAAGGACTACTACGAAGTGACTTCTGGCACGCTGAAGGAACTAACGAAGCGTACACTATTTGCGACCGATGCTGAAAGCAGCCGATATGCACTTGGGGGCGTGAAGCTAGAGTTTGAAGAAAAAGTGTTGACGGCGATTGGAACAGATGGCCGACGCCTCGCCAAGATGGAAGGGCCGGTCGAAACAGTTGGCACGCCGGCCGATGGTGGCAATTCAACCATCGTTCCATCGCGTTCGATGCAGTTGATCGATCGTATCCTTCCCGATGAAGCTGAGAAAGTACAAATAGCAGCACAGGCTAACGAGTTGTTGGTTCGTGGACCCAGCGGGGTTTTCTACACGCGTCTGGTGGAAGGCCGGTTTCCAAAATGGCGAGACGTGATTCCAAAACGGGACGAATCCAACCAAATCGAAATGACCGTCGGGCCGATGTACCAAGCCTTGCGACAGGCGGCCATTGTGGCCAGCGATGAAAGCCGAGGTATCGATTTTACATTCAAGGATGGATCTTTGATATTGAGCAACACTACGGCCGATGTTGGAGAGTCTCGAATTGAAATGCCGGTAAGCTACGACGGTGACGAACTGACCATCACGCTTGACCATCGGTATGTGGCCGACTACCTGAAAGTGTTGTCACCGGAAAAGAGCTTCACTTTTGACATCAAAGATCACGAGCAAGCGGTTTACTGCTACACCGATGACAATTACGGATACGTCATCATGCCATTGTCGAAGAATCAGCGCTAGTAACATGAACACTAGAAGCAAGAATCGCCGGACTTCAGACCACGCGTTGTAGAAGAAGTAAAGCTAACTCAGGGGAGATCGGCTACAAAACTGGCGATGAAATGGCGGAGAACTCCAATGGAACCATCACAGGATGAAACTGATTTTGATCAAGCGGCCAAGCTGACCAAAGGTCGACAGAGATTTTTTAGGCGACCAAGAACACCAGCCAACATCATCAGCCAGCTAATGGCTCGAAAAGGATATTGCCAAACTCAGTCAGCTAACGAACTGTCCGAAGTCTGGAGAGAACTAGCAGGCGAGAAGTGGAAAAACAAAACCAAAGCGGGCAACGTTAATCGAGGCGTCCTAGAAGTGTTTGTGGCCAATGCGGCAGTTAATCAGAAAATTGGTTTTGAAAAACGAAAAATATTGGCGGCGTTGAAACAGCGAGTACCGCAAAACAAAATAACCGACATAAAATTTCGAGTAGGAAACGTAGACCATAATGAGTGAAAAAAAACCAGCTGAATACGGCTCTGGCCAACTGAAACGCCTGTCGGACATGGAGCACGTCCGCAAGCGACCGGGGATGTATATCGGTGACACTACCTTGCGCGGTCTGCATCACTTGGTTTACGAAGTCGTCGATAACTCGATCGATGAAGCAATGGCAAAATTTGCTTCCAAAGTAGTCGTGACGATCAACACAGATGGTTCGCTTACCGTTGCCGATGATGGGCGTGGAATTCCAGTAGGTCGTCATGACCAGTTATCAGAAGAAGAAGACCGAGAAGTCACTACGCTTGAGGGCGTGATGACGATGTTGAAATTTGGTGGCAAGTTTGGCGAGTCAGATCCAGAAGACGAAGACGACGAGAATCCTTACAAAGTCTCCGGCGGTCTGCACGGCGTCGGTGTAACGGTCGTCAACTTCCTCTCTGAGTGGTGCGAGGTCGAGGTATTTCGCGACGGGAAGATCCACCAGCAAGCCTACGAGCGTGGCGTACCTACTGGTCCGGTATCAACGGGAGGAAAGACAGAAAAAGTAGGTACGAAAACTACCTTCAAACCAGATGGTCAAATTTTCCCAGTCACCAAGTTTGAGTATTCTATTCTGCACAAACGGCTACAGGAACTTGCGTTTCTAAATAGCGGCGTTCGAATGTTCTTCAAAGATTCCCGAACGGGCGATAGTGACGAATTCTACTACGAGCGTGGAATTATCGAGTACGTAGAACATCTCAACCGGGCCAGTGATCCGATCCACTCCGATGTGATCTATGTGACTGGAGAAAGTGATTCCGTTGGTTACGAAATAGCGCTTCAGTACACGACAGACATCAAGGAGAACGTACACTCCTACGCGAATAACATTAACACCCACGAAGGTGGAACGCACATTTCGGGTTTTCGATCGGCGCTGACGCGAACACTGAATAACTACGCCAAAACCAACAAGTTGCTGCCGAAGGATATGACGGTAACTGGCGAAGACTTTCGAGAAGGACTTACAACGATTATCTCGTTGAAGGTGCCTAATCCCCAGTTCGAAGGTCAGACGAAAACGAAACTTGGAAACAACGAAGTCGAGGGTATTGTCAGCTCGGCCTTTGGTGATTTCTTCAAAACGTTTTTGGAAGAGAATCCAAAAGAGGGAAAGATCATTGTCCGCAAAGGCATCCAAGCCGCCGAAGCCAGAGAAGCGGCTCGGGCGGCTCGGGAAAAAGTGCGTCGCAAGTCAGTCTTGGGTGGCGGTGGACTGCCAGGTAAGCTGCGAGATTGTCTCAGTGATGACGTAGAGAAATGTGAAATCTACTTAGTCGAAGGTGACTCGGCTGGCGGCAGTGCCGAAGGAGGTCGACTGAAAGAGTTTCAGGCGATTCTTCCGCTGCGTGGAAAAATTATCAACGCCTACAAAGCGCGCGAAGACAAAGTACTGGCCAACGAAGAGGTGCAGAGCATGATTAGTGCTTTGCGAGTTGGCATCGGAGAAGATCAGGACTTGAGTAAGCGTCGCTACGATAAAATCATTATTATGACCGATGCGGACGTCGATGGATCTCATATCCGTACCCTGCTGTTATGTTTTTTCTATCGTCAGATGTTTCAGTTGATCGAAGCGGGACATATCTATGTTGCCCAGCCACCATTGTTCCGTGTTAAGAACAAAAGCAAAACGTACTACGTCCAAAGCGAAGAAGAAATGCGGATGCAGTTGATGGAACGCGGTTTGGCGGATACCTCCTTGGAAGGCGAGGGCATCAAGATCGAAGGCGAAGATATGCGTAAGCTATGTGGAGAACTCGCTTCATTGGACGATGCGGTATTGGCGTTGGAGAGACGCGGTATCAATCTGAAGACGCACGCCAGCCGTATGGATTTAGAGTCAGGACGGCTTCCTATCTATCACGTTCGATTGGGGCAAAAAGAAAGTTGGTTCGGCGATCGCAAAAAATTGGATGCGTACATCGCCAGCCAAGAATCCGAAATGGGCGTAGAGCTGTCAGTAGATAGCGACGGGGAAGAAGAAAACACTGAAACAGAAGGAAATCAACGGCGCGTTCAGATTAATGAATTCCACGAAGTGAGGACCATTAACGCCGCGTTGAAAGGAATTTCAGAATTTGGGTTTGATATTGAATCTCTGCTTCCTCAGGAACGCACTGGTATCGAAGAAGCAAGGTACATTCTGCGACGTGGAGAAAACGAAACGGGCGTAGAAGATTTGCGAAGTCTGATTGGCGCCGTCCGAGCGGCTGGTGAAAAAGGTATTCATGTAACGCGCTTTAAGGGACTGGGCGAGATGAACGCGGAAGAGCTTCGGGAAACGACGCTTGATCCGGACAATCGGACGCTGATCAAAATCAGAATGGATAACGTTTCCGAAGCGGATGATATGTTTCGAATTCTGATGGGCGACAAGGTCGAACCACGTCGCGAGTTCATCGAGAAACACGCTTTAGACGTACGTGACTTGGACGTATAGGCCCGTCCCCGATCTCGCATGAGCGATCGCAAACGTTTTGCGAATTGGGTGACGTGAATTGGTTCACCAACCGGCTGAAATTGCGCCAGCTTGGGCTGGCTAATACCAAACAAGCGTTTTTACGCTTATTTCCCGTTTTAACGGAGTGTTTAGAAGCAAATATTGGTTGATACAAACCGAATTTTTTCTAAAGTTTTACAAGACTCTTCTGGCTATGATGTATCTTTCCTAGTTACGCAGCTTGTTCCAAACACTTTTAACATACAGATTTTGGAGATTCAGAATGTCGATTAACCGATTTACCAAACTTCTACTTCTGACATTCAGCGCAATTTTTCTTTCGGTATATCCACCGATGAGTTCACCAACTCAAGCTGAAATTATTGATCTCGATGTATCACGTGTGAATCCGCAGTTCGCTAATGCTTTTCGAAGGGCTGAAGCGTTTTGGGACGCGCGCGTTCTTGGATACAGCAATACGCTTCCGCGAGACATTCAGAGACAGTTGACTGGTAGTCTATTGATCGTAGCTGCCACCGGACCACAAGATTCTGATCTGCTAGATGGTGCTTTGGGACGAGCAGGCCCCACGACTTTTCCTAGCATTGTCCGAGGAACTATTTTTAGAGAACGTCGAGTGGCTGTAGCAACAGTTTCATCAATGGTGTTTGCGGACGAGTTTCTGGCAGACAATACAGAAGATGACATCACAGACGTAATTATTCACGAAATGGGCCAC
>CALKXO010000068.1 GCA_938003615.1 uncultured Pirellulaceae bacterium
CTTTGAGTCCGAGGTCACTGTGTTTACGGATTCGGTTGATCATCTCGTTGAGCACGGATTCTTGGCGAGCCGTTACCGGACTTTCGTTGACTTGATGGTCGTCGCTCTTACCGTCCAAAGCTCTTCGGAAGCGCGGATCCTGAGTCGGGTCGAAACAGAACAGCCAAGCCTGTGCAATGCCGAGGTGCCGTGTCACTGGGTTGGCGACGGTGTCCGCTCCAGGCAGGAACGATTCGCCTGCGTTATCATAAACGCACAACAGTCGGGAAAGTTTGCGGGTTTGCTCCGCATTGAAATGTTCATCCGATGGCCGCATGTCAAAGTAAAACGGCTTTGGGTAAGTCACTGCTTGGTCGGCATATTGAACAACCGAATACCAGTCGCCCGTGACATCCGTTTTGGCCAGTTTGACCAGTCCCGATTTTTCTGATGAGAAGAACAGCTACCTTCGTAGCTGTTTAGTATCTTGTTGCACTCGCCATCAGAGTCCGATACCAGTAGCTTGAACATTTTTGGAAATGTTTGCCGCATCTTCCAGACCATCGCAGCAAGGTAGAACGATTTGCCACAGGATGGTGTGCCGGCGATCGATACAAAGAAAGAGCGGAAGACGAGCACCGATCGAGGGATTTTCAGATGACATTCTGGGCAGCTGAGATCTTGGCAGCTAAGCCCGCGCACATCGATCGCGTTGCCATGGACATCGAATCGTGTCGGACGGAATCGTTGGTTGGAATCTGGTCCTGCCCGATAGTCGCCCAGCAAACCTTCGTGGGCTGAAATCCATTTGACATCTTCGACTGTAAACTCTGTCCAGCAATTTGGGCAAATCGCCTTGCTAAGTAACTCGGTCGTGACGTTTCTGGCATCCAAAGCAAAGCACCGCGAAAATGGGACAAAGAGAGCATGTTAAGTATAACTGGTCGAAGTGCTTAACTCAAACTCGATAGAGTCGCCTAACCTAAGAAGGAAGACGAAGTCTCACTGCTCCTGCCGCTGTTGGCGTACCATTTCGCTGTAGCGCTTGAGTAGCTTACGCTCGCGCGCAGTCAAACTGCCTTCCCCATGGACGTTGATTTTTTCGAGAATCGCGTCGGCTTGTTCAGTCAGTTTTTCATTGCCACCGCTAGGGTTCGGGTTGTGAATCTTCAAAGGCCCCGATCCTGCCATTTTGGTGGCGATGTTTTTCGGCATTTTTAGTCGGGTAAAATTCCAGCCAAACCAGAAATAGGCCAACCCAAACGCCGCACCCGCAAGGTGGGCCTCCCAAGAAATACCGCTGTCGGGAACGATTGCATACTTTAAATTCATCAACAGCATGATGAGCCCTAACAGCCATGCGGGGACAGGAAGCACACCCCAAATCAACAACGTTTGTCGTGGGTAGTAGAAAATGAACAGTGCCACCACCGCAGAAACAGCACCCGATGCGCCAAGCACGGACGCCGGCGACCAGCCCGACAGGAATTGTACGAGGTAGAAACCTGCTCCCCCGGCAAGGATCGCCAGCAGATAGAATTTCATAAACTCCCAACGACCCAAACGCTGCTCGATCGGACGACCGAGGAAAAATAGGGTGAGCATGTTTCCGGCAATGTGCCAGATACCGATTTGTGTGTCGATCGAAGCATGAGCAAACCCATGCGTCAACCAAGTCCACGGGAAGTACCAGCGCTGAGTGTCAAGGGCCAGTTGATTAGAAAGCCAATGACCGGCGACGCCGATCGTACCGTTTTCTGCTTGAAAGAAACTCTTGGCGGTAAACGAATCCAGCACAAATACGATCACGTTGATCGCAATCAAAATTGTGATCATCGAATATTGAGACAGTCCTCCGCCCGGAGCGTTGCTTCTTGAATAATCTCGATCCTCAAAACCCATGTCGATTGGTTTCCAGTGTCAGGGAGCGCGGTGGAAAAAAGGAGTGCCGCAGTGAATAGTATCGGCTATCGCAAGCCGAAGTAAGAATTCTACCAGTACTGCTCGGCAAAAAGAAATCCTCCGTCACATTTTCCGGTCGAGCCTAGACCCTTGCAACATGAGGAAGTTTGAGGGCTTGAGTACATCAAAGCCGTACGGTTGATCGTTTTGTAGCAAAAACGTGCCGTCAAGCCGAAAGAGGGCTGGCTCGCCAAGTCTGGCATTTGATCACAAATCACTAAGTGCGACATTTGGTCTGCCGCTATCGGCCTTACTCGAACACTTCGAAAGCGTCGCCTTGAATCATGGGAGAGTCTGGCTGAGAAAATGGAATCGATCTCGGCAGCGCTTGCGGAATGGATCGAGGCATTGATTGGATGGGCTGAACCGATGAAGGTACGAAAGGTTCCGGGGTTCCGATAATAACCTGACCTTCATCCAATTGGCCCATCGGTTGGGCAAACGGTTGCTCGATGATTGCCGGCATGGCGACAGGTTGATCGATGCTCACCGAGGAAGTCGCTTGGCTACTAGGTTTCGCAGTTACATTGCGGCTGATTGCACCGAGACGGCTGCGGAGGATTTCTTGCTGAGCTTTCAATCGTTCGATCTTCTCCAACATTGAATCGACTTCTTGCTGACGGCGGGCTTCCATCGCAACGACTGTGTCGCGATCGGTTTCGAGATTCTTGTTATCGAATTCTAGATCGCTTTGAATGCGTGTGCGTTCCTGAATTTGTTGAGCCAAGTTTTTGGCAATCGCGTTGTCGTACAGGTTGTTGTCCGTTTTTCGATCGATAAGATTCTCCCGCCGTTTCAGGCCGCGATCGGAAAGTCGAGCGAATAGGTATGGGAAGTCACGATTTCTACGGATGTAGATCCGGTCCACTTCGGTGACATCGGCCGAGCTGGAAAAAGGCTCAATCTGCGTGCCGTCGCGGTCGTACCCAGCAGCGGTCAGCGAATCGATGATGACTTCATCGTTCTCATTGAATTTGACTTTTGAGCCGACATGTAAGTTCCGAGCAATCGCCAATCCAAGTGGAGTGAAGGCGCCGTCAGTGTCCAGATTGCCGTCGGCATCGACGGAGAATTCCTTAGACTCTTTATTGAAACGGTATTTGACATGAACCTCTTCCGGCGGAGGCTGGAATGCCCCCGACCTGCGGTTGCCGCTGTTGATCTGGCTTTCGACCCATTTTTCAATCTGGCCTACCGACTGACCATCAAACGCGTATCGATCAATCAGTTTTTCGTACTCGACCGAATCAGCATCGAACGGGAATCTGTCTGCTGGGAAGAACTGGGTTTCCAGAATTCGGCGGAAGTCTCCAATGGACATGTTTTCGATATCCGCCTCCGGATTGATGGCCGCCATCGCGTCTTTGAATGATCCACGCCGGTCTAACGGCATTTTCTCGAACACCGTCCAAGTGCCGGTGGGCTGGGCTGCTTGTTGAGGGTTGACCACCCGCACTGGCTCAAGCAGAAATGCCTCACGAGTGGCTTCAATGATACGAAACTTGCCCACATAGCCAACCGGGATTGAGGCCTGCGTTTGACCGGCAGACGTCTTGATCTGACGTGTCTCTTCGCTGAACACGTGAACTTCGATTTCTTCAAGTTGCTTCAGCTGAGCCTCGCCACCTTCAGGAACCGGATTGGGGAAAGTGAAAGTCCATTCGCCGTCGGCTGGAGTTACCTTACCACCATTCCAAACTCGACCGCGTCCTACCTGCAACAGATCCAATTGAGCACTGAGCGATCGCAACGATGCCTTGCCAAAACCGATTGCATCGGCGCCGCCGAACACGGCTGTGTTGTAGTCTGCATTGGCCTTGGTTAGTTTTTTCTGGACGCTGGTTAACTTCTGAACGGCTTTGGTGCGCTTGAACAGTACACCGGCCAACCCCATCGAGGCGGCAGCAGTTGAAAGAAACAGGAAAATCAGAATCAGAGAATTGACCCAATGCAGTTCCTTGGCGGACAGAATCGCGATCACGATCAGCGCTAGAAAGATCAATCCTAAGACAATGTACAGAATCATGTGCCGATACCGGTCTGATGTTGGTTTCGATTTACTGGAAATATAGGACGCTGCTGGAGCGGTTTGCAAATTGCTTGCAAACCTGCAGGAATCCCGCGGCCAGAATAACGCCCGATCAATAATACATTCGCGATCCGGAAACTCACCGGAAGACATGAGAAATTTAGTCAACTTTGACGATAAATTAGGGCCTTTCTCCGTCTCATCCTGCTATCGGCTTGATCTCAACATCGGCTTTGAGATTGTCTTTTTTTGGAGAGCGATCGGTCTAATAAGGACAAACCTTCAAGTTACAGCCGCTACCATCCCGAAAACTGATGATACCGGAAACTGTGTAATAACCCGTTTATCTTCCCAATGGCAATCATTTGCCCCGTGAATGCAGGCTCCGCTGTCGCGCCAAATCCCGTGAGCGCGACACCCCAAGGAGAAGGTGTGTCCCAGAAATACAATAGATGCTGCCAATCCATATTGGCCGCCTTGGTGATTCTCCAGTGTGCGATGATCGTCGGTTGCCATCGTAGCTTTTACCGACGGCAAGCTGATGCCGAGGCCAATCGTCTGGTGCTGGAGAAAGCTGTTGATCCGCGCTGGTCGTCGGCCGATGGGCGTGTGGATATCGATCCGCAGTCACGGATGTTCAATCCGTTTTCTGCCGATCATGCGCCGTTGCCGCCAGACGATCCGACGTCTCATCAATTGATGCATCAAGTCGACGGCCGCCAAGGATACCCGCATTGGCACGCCAACGGAGATACCGACGCGGTAGAAAACCCGCAGTGGTTAGCCTATTTGCCGGTGGATGAAAACGGTCGATCCGTGTTGTCGCTAGAGCGCGCCTGCGAACTAGCGCTCTTGCACTCACCTCAATTTCAGCAACAGCGTGAAACACTTTATTTGTCGGCCCTCGACGTCAGCCTGCAACGATTTGGCTTTGATTCGCAATTGTTCGCCGGATTCAATCAGTTTGTTTCGACCTCCGGTCGTTTACGCAATGGCTCGGGAAGGTCTTCGACGAATCTTTCGGGAGGGCTTGGCGCAAACGGCGATGGTATCGATCTGAATCGATTGGGCATCACAGGGGCGACCTTTACTGCTGGATTGGCCAACACACTGATGTGGAATTTGGCCGGCAACAATACGCAGTCCGCCAGTGGCCTGTTCAATTTTTCAATTATCCAACCGCTGTTACGCGGCGCCGGGCGCGAGCGCATCATGGAGTCGCTCACACAATCTGAACGAACGCTGCTGGCCAATATCAGACAGTATGAGCGTTTTCGGCGCGGGTTCTATCTGCAGGTAGCCACCGGTAGAAATCCCGGAGCCGGCCCCAACCGGTTGGGCAACTTCTCGGGCTTGGCCACGGGAGCAAGCTTACAGGCTGGCGGGTATTTTGGTTTGTTGCAACAACAACAGCAAATCCGTAACTTGGAATTTAATCTCCGATTGCTCGAGGGCGTGCTTGAACAGTTTCGCACCTTTCAAGAAGAAGACCGTATTGATTCCCTTCAGGTGCGGCAGTTTGAATCGACCGTATTCCAGCAGCAACAGAATTTGCTCAATGCCAAAGTCAATTACCAAACGGCGCTCGATCAGTTCAAGATTCTACTTGGCTTGCCGCCCTATTTGGAACTTGCGGTTGAAGATCCATTGCTGGACCGATTTAAGATCATTGACGATTCCATCAGCGGTCGATTGGCCGACATCAGCAAGCTGCGAATCGAAGTGGGAAGCATCATTGACGACCTTGTGGATTTGAACAATGAACTGGATGAGGGTTTCACAGCGGAAAATGATGGGGATGAAAATGACCGGGAGAATGAGCCCCAAGCTGCCAAAGTGAGCGTTGCGGAGCTTGTGGAATCACTCATCGAACAGACTTTGGAATTGGAGCCGCTGATTCAGGAGGCGCGAGAAATGGTTAAGTCCGTAAAGCAAGACGATTTCAATGCGGTCGAAAATGACATCAAAAAACTTGACGCGCTTCGTCCGAAGAGACTGGCCTACTTAAGGCAGCTTCGTCGTGACATCGCCACCGGAAAGTTACCTTCAGAAGTTGAGCCGCAAGTTTTCAGTGACCGCTCGATTCCTAAGTCTAAATCGTTAAAAGAAAACCTGAATGATCCAGACAACCGACGTTCGGTGGACCGTCGGCTGTCCCAAGTCGAAACGGGGCTTGAGAAATTGACGGCTCAGTTGGGGACGCTTAAAGAGGATGCAGCCGAATTGGACGACGGGGAAATTAGTGAGCTAATTGAGTCGGTTTTCCAACGGGCGACTCCCGATCTATTGACGGACCTCGACGGCACGATTCTTGAACTGGCGCTGATTCAAGCTGAAGCGCGATCAAACGTCATCGAGATTGAAACCGTTGAGATTTCTTCGGACCATGCTTTTGATGTAGCGAAGTGTTTTCGGCGCGACTGGATGAATGCAAGGGCGGGACTTGTCGATAGCTGGCGTCGAATTGAGTTTATCGCCGATCAACTTGAGTCGCAGGTGGATCTAGTTTTCGAAGGAGATGTTGGGACTGCCAGTGACAATCCGTTCTCGTTCCGCTACGAAACGGGACAGCTGCGAGCCGGTTTGCGATTCGACGCTCCCATTGTTCGGCAGCGTGAGCGCAATGACTATCGTGAAGCGCTAATCAACTACCAGCAGGCGCGACGAACGTTCTATCAGTTTGAAGATGACGTCAGCCGAAATCTGCGCTTGATTCTCCGAAATCTCGACCGTAACAAGGTGCTGTTTGAATTGAACCGTCAGAGCATTCAAGTCAATATTGATGCGGTAGAACTGTCGCGCTTCCGACTTGAACAGCCGCCGCGAGTGGGTGCGCAGAGCGCCTTCGGTCAAACGACCGCGCGTGACCTTTCGCAGGCCATCAACGGACTCAATTTTGTTCAAGACCAATATGTTCAGTCGTGGGTGCAATACGAAGTGCTTCGTCGTAGCCTAGATTTTGATATGGGTACGATGCAGCTTGATCCGTCGGGACAGTGGATCGATCCGGGGGCACTCGACGCCTCCACTGGTCGGCGCGCTGCCGAAATTTTTGGCACTGATAGCGCGTGCGGATTCTGCGATGGTATCTATCGATCAGATTCGATTTCCGGGGGTGTTTCACCGACCTATTCGGCGATCGATTCGGCGATCGATCAAACTAGCGAAGCTCCGCCGGCGCCACTGGCTCCTTTGGAATCGCTCGTGCCCGATAGTGCTGAGCAATCGTTACTGGAACCCTTGGAAGTTGACGAGGTCAACTCGGGGTTGCTGAAGCCAGTGCTCAAGTTGCCAACGCCAGATGTCGAACAAGCGCGACCGCTTGATTTTGAGTAACCTGTCACTCACTCTAGATCTTCGACACCCATTTAGAGTAGCCGAAGTCGCCAGACTTTGGATGCCTCACGGGCAAGATTTCTTATCTCTGGGGCGAACGGCCACCACGAAGCGATCCAAAGAACAGCTGGAAGCTAGTGATGGATAACGCGCCAATGATAATCGAGCGCTAAGAATACCCAAATGCCTCTGAGTAGGGTTGCCAGTGGGAGTCGATTTCGGCCATAAGTTCGGTGTCAAGTTCGACCGGATTGGTTTGGTGCCCTTTACGATCCTCGAAATACTGTTGTACCGCAGGGCGCGCCGTGTCGAAGTTGCCTAGCTCTAACTGCTGGTAAACCTGCTTTAAAATTTCCGTAGGTGACTGAATCAGATCTTCGAATCTGATCTCGACCAACTGATTCTCTGGCAGCGCATCGCGGTGACGGAAATACGAATCGTACATCAGGCTCTGACACTGGAAAACGTAATTTTTGAGCCACTGGTCGTCGTAGTTTGCAAGTTGAAATCCTTGAATCTCATCGAGCAAACGCCATAGACGCATGGTTGACGAAACCAGTTTGTGAGGATGGCGGGAGACGTGGACAAACTTCGCCCCGGGAAACCACTGAGCCAATTGTTCAATGCGAGCCGTGTGCGGCGGCGATTTGAGAATCAGTTGCCTGCCCGGATAGCGTAACGTTAGCGATTTGTAGAAGTGGGTCAGCGACTCCTGCAAGAGATGGGAATCAGACTGCGCTTGGTCCTCGTTGACCTTGTCGGGATCAAGCTGAAGCTGGTCGTCTCCTTGATTGTTGGGAAACGCGATGCGTCTGTAGGGTGTGGGAGCCCCGTACGAGCACAAGGCAAAATCATCTTCCTGAGGTGACGACGCATTCATGGTCATCGAATCCATCGGGCGTTTCTGAGGCAATAGTAAATTCACCAACGGGTACATCAAGTGTCGCGTCAATAAAAAATGTTTCGGAACAAACGCTTCAAAGTTGGACGGAAACGCGAATCGCTGATCCAAGGAAATCAATTCGTGCATCAACGTGGTGCCGCTACGCCAATGACCGATGATGAACACCGGTGGTCGTTCGATAGAGGTTGCGTCGAGCTTCGCAGAATAGAAAACCTTTTGCAGGCGGTTGAGCGACGAATTGACCACGCTACAGCCGCCAACGAGCACCATCATTGGATAGCGCGCTGGATGAACCTGAAACCGGTTGTCCTTCAACAGTTGTAGATAGCTGCCCGCAGACATGCCATTCCAGAACCGAGGAGCCCACGGCGGATACCAGTTGGCTTTCGGTTTCTTGGTCTGGCCCAGATGACCGTGATGATGGTTGGCATTCATTACAGAAAAGTTGTGAGGGCCTTGAAGGTGCGTCTACCTGTTGAGGGGGCCTATCGACCACATTGTGGTAAGCACCCGAACATAAGTTTCCAATTGGAAAAGGAAGGCCAAGCTACCACTAAATCAACAGCCTCCTAGGGCCAAAACGGCTGACTGTATCTGAACACTTATGGTCCTAGTGCTTATTTGAAATTTCGCCCTGCTGCGAAGGCGCCTAATTAGCTTCCGCGCCGTCAATGACTTGTGACGAGAGTTAAGCAAATGAAGCACAATGGCTCACGCCGCTTTGGAGGGTGCTTTGATTTTACCCTGCGGGGTGGAAAGGTTGAACAGTCCAAAAATTTCTTCGCGTGAAAGCCCACGATTTGTCGGTTGGGCGTCTTTGGAGAGGATTTCATTAAACAGCTCCCGCTTGGCCTCCAAAATCTCGTGGATTCGTTGCTCAATTGTGCCCGCCATCATCATGCGGGTAATCGTAACGCTGCCGGTAGCACCAATGCGGTGAGCGCGATTAATCGCCTGATCCTCGACTGCCGGATTCCACCAGCGATCAAACAGAAACACGTATCGGCAAAACTGAAGGTTCAGCCCCACGCTGCCCGCTCCGTAGCTCATTAAAAGAACCGTTCGATCCGGGTTGTTTTTGAATTCGTCCAAAATCGGATCCCGCTGTTTCGATGGAATGCGACCGTGGTACTGCAGCGGATTATATCTTTGAACTGATTCGGAGATCTTTTCGATCGCGCCAACCCACTGACTAAAGACGATCGCTTTTTGCCCGCTGGCAGCGACCTCTTCTAAATCGGCTTTCAAACGATCGACTTTGGTACTGGTTTGAGTGGCAGGATCAAAATTACAGATCTGCTTCAATCGCAATACAAGTTCGAACACATGGTTGATCGAGATGTCTTCCCCCATCCCATTGAGACGAATGACACCATCGTTTTCGGCAGCAAAATAACTGTCGGCTTGCTCCTGCGACAAGTCAAGTTCGGCGTCACGCATTAGGCGCGGCGGCATGTCCTTGAGTACCAGGTCTTTGGTGCGGCGAAGAATCAAGTCGTTGACGCTGCTTTTTATCGTGCGCGCTGACATGCCCGTCGAGACCAAACCGGGGGAGGCAAACTCGCAGATACCGACTAGGTCTTCGATACTGTTTTCGATCGGAGTTCCTGTCAGCGCCCAACTGCGTTTGCGATTGATCTTTTGGATGACTTTGCTGGTTGAGTTCGATTTGTTTTTTACGCGTTGGGCCTCGTCCAATACACACAAGTCATACTCTAACTCCTGGTCGGCGACGATTGCTTCGTCTCGGATCATCAATTCGTAGTTGGCGATTTTGACCATCGACCGATTGTGTTTCCAGTGCCACGCGCGTTGGGTTTTGTTGCCACTAATGGCAGCCACTGTGATTTCCGGCGCCCAAGTTTTGAACTCGCGTTGCCAATTCGTGACCAGCGGTTTGGGGCAGACCAGAAGAACGTTCTTGACATGTCCGGTTCGCAGGAGCATTCGAATCGATGTGATGGCCTGCATCGTTTTTCCCAGTCCCATTTCGTCGGCCAGAATCGCGCTATAGCGTGTAAAGAGAAACCCTACTCCTTCGTATTGAAAATCAAATGGAGGGAACGGGAACTCCATAGTGCTGCCGGCCAGTAACGACTCTAGTGGCGGTTGCAACATGTAGAATAGCCGGTCGCCCATTTTGATCACCTCACGCGGTGGCTTTAGGTGCGTGCGGTGATCATCTTTGGTGATGGCCGTTTTGTTTGCTCGCGGTCTGTTCTCCGGTAATGCGGCGGGCTGTAATCCTGAATTGAACTTGTTAGCCAGAAAGTCCACTGATCCAGATGTTGCAACAGCGCTCTTGGACGCCGCCGGTTCGACGCCAACATCAGAGAAAAAGTAGCTGGAGACTTTGGACTGCCGCTTGCGGAAACTGGCCGAAACAACCGCGACCGCTGCTGCGGGTTCGATGCAAGTAGGTTGAAACCGTATTTCATCTGCTAGAGCGGTCAGCATGCGCAGATCAATGCTTGACGTCCGCACCGCGTTGCCGTGATCGGCTTCTGGATTTTCGAGATCTTCATAGGTGCTGTTCATCGTGGCGATCCGGAAATTTGAGGGAGACCAATGGCTATCGCGAGACCGCACCGGCTTCGTCAATGGCCAGCTTGATCCGTTCGAAGGGCTCGATCAGTGGCAGCGATTGGGCGAAGGCCCGACATGCGTCTTTGGCCCATTGAATCTGTTGCAAATCAGAGATGTCGGTTTCAACTGTCTCTCCGTTAATCTCAAAACCGGTCGTGCTGACGGCTTCTTGGACGCTGGCCTCGATCTGTTGGCAGAGCTTAACGACCGGGGTGGATGACAGCTTTCCCAACGGCATTAGTTCGGATCGATCAGTGACCAGCAGTTCGGGCTTACTGCGAGATTTCTCTACAAGAGCTGATCCGATTTGATCACAAAATAAGAACCCTTGGTAAGTCTGGCCGTAGAGTATCTTCTGGGTTTTGTTTTCAGCAACTGGCGCGGTGCAGTGGAACTCGATTGGCCTACCTTCGGGGGAAAGGACTAACAGACCTCCGGCGTGTCCTAAGTCGGGAACATCGACGACAGTAATGAAACCGTACTTGGCAGGTTGTGCTTCAGCAGCGCTCACAGAGGCGTCCTTGGGGCGTGGGGCATCAGTGGTTTACCCGGGCACTGCAGATGTTGAATCTGCGCAGAGTAAGACTGAATCAAATGTCAATAATGAAACCGGAATGTTTTTCCCGGCTTTCACTGCATGCCCCGTTCATCGGTGCGCCTGAAATATGTCTTGATGCAGCCGTGAACTGGCCCAATGCTCCGATTAACTGTCACCACCGGAACAAATAGAACGGTTTGGTTAAGACGCGTGAAACCTTATGGGTCAGCACACCTAAACACTTAACCTTTCTTTTCATTTGATGAATATATGAACCGCGCGCTCGACTTTCGACTAAGCCGCGTTTATACTGAAGCAGTAATCATTCGAAACACAAAAATCCTACCTCTTGGAGTCGCAATATTATGGCTAACGAATCTCAGGACATGTCTCCCGTTTTTCGTATTGATGTTGGCCAAAGTGCTAGCGAATCATCTCTTCCTGCCCGTGATGAATCAGAAAAACACTCCGAATTGACTGCTTTGTTGCAGCAGTTGGTGATTGGCCAAGACCGCCAAAATGAGCTGTTGGAAGAAGTTGTTGAGCAAATGGGTGCAACCCAGCGTCAACGTGCAAATGAGTTGAATCAGTGGAAAGAGGCCAATCCGGTTCTTGCGCGGCGGTGCCGAGCTGCCGCTGAATCCCTGTCGAAAGTTCAGACCGAGTTCTTGCAGAACATCACGTTTGAAGTCAATGACAACGCGGAGGATATGGTCGACAGCGATTTCATGATGAATGAATTCGTAGATCGCTTCGGGCCAAGACTCGCTCACCTCAACGGCGTGCTTCAACTGCTGTCGCAATTGAGTAGCAACGCTCCAGTCAATGCTCCGCGTTAGTGCAGACCGCTCCGCGTTAGTGCAGACCGCTGCTCGTTAGCGCACACTGCTGCTCGTTAGTGCACACTGGGTCTAGCTCACATTGTCTGACATGAAAATCCATAGAAGGTCTCAAGTACAAAGTGCTTGGGGCCTTTTTTGATGGTTCTTCACGAGTTTTAGTGGTCAACTCATGAAAGCCTAGAATGATCATAAACGATTAGTAGCCACTTCTTTTCGAGTAAGCACTAGACCGACAACTATGAATTAACCCGTCACCAAGGCATGATTCTTGCAAAACATTCTTCGCTGTTCTTCCTGTTTTGCCGAGATTGAATTCCCAAAAAAGACCTTCCTCTGTTTGATTGACAAGTTCTCAATCAAGTCA
>CALKXO010000069.1 GCA_938003615.1 uncultured Pirellulaceae bacterium
AAACGCGCTGCCTGAGGGTTGTCAAAACTGAAAATCGCCGACGCATGGCGCTACCGGTCTGCGCTGGACCGACGGAAATTACCTGTTTGACAGCCCAAAGCCCGACCTTCCCCTGTCGCCATCAAAAAACTCATCCAAAAATTGGACCTTCCGGCAAACCGAAACTAGGTCAAGATAGGTTTACCGACAGACACTAGTTTAGAATCAGGGGCGACGTAGGGAACCACGATCTCACCTCCAACAGTCCTGCTCCAATGCTGCCACGGAAACACTTTCTTTCAGGCCGAAAAATTCTGGCGTTCGTCTTGTTTACTGCAGTTTACGGCTGCATAGGTTTCCCAACTGCCAATGCGGCAAAACCGCCAAGTCAGGATCCTGTTCGTTGGACGACGTCCAAAATTAAAGGCACGCCCGATCCGCCATCGCCCTATTCGATTGAGCGCGTGCTGCCAGACGTAAAACTGACTCGTCCTACGGAGATGATCTACCTGCGGTCGATTGACCAATGGGTCGCTACGCAATTTAATGGCAAAGTGGTTTCATTCGCGCCTTCGGGCGGCGAAGTAAGAACGGTCCTCGACCTAAAAAAGCCCGATGTCAAAAATTGTCGCGCGTTAGGCATCGCATTCGACCCTGACTTTCCTCAGCGTCCTTACTGCTACATTGCCAAGTCGGAACATCCCGGTCGTTCCGACGGTGCAAGCTTGATCCGTTTGACAGTAACTGATCCGCAAATGCTCGAGATTGCCCCCGAGAGCGAAGTGACATTACTTCGTTGGAGCAGCGTTGATCACAGTGGCGGCTGCGTAAAATTTGGCCCCGACGGATATCTGTATCTTCCGATTGGCGATGGACAACGCCCAACACCGCCGGACCCCAAAGGAACAGGCCAAGACATTAGCGACTTGCAGGCATCGATCGTAAGGATCGATGTGAACGACTCAACATGGTCAAAAGAGCAGCGCACCGAATCTAACTTGCCATATCGCATTCCGGCTGACAATCCGTTTGTTGGTGTGGAAAATGCACGCGGAGAACTTTGGGCATTTGGAGTCAGGAATCCTTGGAAAATGTGCTTCCACCCTGAAAGCGGGGAACTGTGGACAGGGGACGTTGGCTGGGAGTTGATGGAAATGGTTTACCGCATTGAGCGCGGTGGAAACTACGGATGGAGCGTCAAGGAAGGCAGTCAAGACGTCAAGCCAAATGGCAATCGGAGCAAGATAGCCATCACGCCGCCAATCTTTGAACACAACCATATTGAAGCAAGGTCCATCACAGGCGGATATTTCTGGCGATCTCAGCGGTTAGCTCAGCTACATGACGCTTATATATACGGCGACTGGATGACCGGAAAGATCTGGGGCCTGAAACACGACGGACAACAAGTCACGTGGCAGCAAGAGCTTGCTGACACGCCGTTGCAAATTGTCAGCTTCGCGCTCGCTCCAGATGGAGACGTTCTTGTCGTTGGTTACGACGGCACGATCCATCGTCTGATTCCCAATCCAGACATTGGTACGAGCATGGCGGCCGACTTTCCTCAACGTTTAAGTCAGACGGGGCTGTTTACCGACACGAAAACACAGGAGCCCTCTGCCGGGGTTATTGAGTATTCGATCAACGCTCACCATTGGGCTGATGAAACTTCGGCACAGCGGTGGGTGGCAATTACCGACGGCGACAAGATCAACCAGTTTAAACGTAGCAACTGGGAGGTCGGTCAGGTTTCAGGCCATTTCTCGTTCCCTCACAATGCAGTGTTTGCCAAAACGGTCTCGATTCGAACGGATGTCGCAGACGCTTCGACAGAAAGAAGACTCGAAACGCAAATTCTTCACCGGTTTAAGGATGAATTCAAAGCTTACAACTATATCTGGAACGAAGAACAGACCGATGCCGTTCTTCAACCCAACCATCCGGTCTACACGGAATTAGAAGTGAAGGATCCTGCTGCCAAACTCACTGGCGGTATCCGCAAACAAATCTGGACTCATTCCAGTCGAGACCAATGTGCCTTGTGCCATATCTGGAACGCTGGAACAGTACATGGTTTTAAGGTAGACCAGCTCAACCGAATCCATGACGAAGATTCCGTCAATCAGTTGGAGAAGTTTTACTCGCTGGGCATATTAGAAGAGGAGCCGGAAAAATCGAGGCCAGCTATCTCACCGACCGATGTCAATGCTGCCTTGGAAGATCGCGCACGCGCATACTTGAGTCTGAATTGCGCGCACTGCCATCGCCGTGGTGGCGGCGGCACCGCAGCGATTGCACTGAGCAAATCGGTGGCGTTGGAGGACATGAAGATGATCGACGAAGCAGCAGTTCAAGGCGGGTTTGGCATTATCAACCCTCAGGTTATTGCCTCTGGAGATCCGGGGCGCAGCGCTCTTCTATATCGACTTGCCAAAACGGGGCCCGGACGTATGCCACACTTCGGCACCAACGTGATCGATCAAAAAGGCGTGAAGCTTCTACAACAGTGGATCATTTCACTTGCCCCCGAAGGTTCCTCCTCAAGCGACAATTCGAAACTGAGACAAGAACAGATCGACGCGCTAATCGCTGCCGCAACGGCTGATAAAAACGCTGACAAAACCGTTGGTAAAAGCGAAAAACCAGCAATCTATCTTCTGGTTTCCGACCTGCTTTCAAAAACGGAATCCGCCCTTGAATTGGCCGTACGATGCAACGGCGACGACATCTCAATTGAACTGTTGGAACGCATTTGCCGCACCGCTGCCGAAGCGAAGCCGGAAGTACGTGATCTATTTGAGCAGTACTTCCCTGAAGAACTTCAAATCGAACGCCTCGGCCCGAATGTAAATCCAACAGCCTTGCTGGCCAAAGCGTCGCGCGACGGAGATGTGGAGCGCGGGCGAAAGCTATTTTTCGAATCGACGCTCAATTGTCGACAGTGCCATCAATCAGGAGGGCAGGGCATCGCGGTTGGTCCAACGTTTGATGGCATCGGCAGCCTACGCACGATGGAACAACTGCTCGAGAGCATTCGTAAGCCGTCAGCCTTGATCGACCAAAAATACCTGAGCTATCTGGTGCTAACTGATGAGGGCGAAGTCATCACGGGTGTAAAAACATCCGCGACCAGTGATTCAGTCACGATTGTCGACGCGCTTGGCAAGCCACATGATATCTTGAACGAGGCGATCGAAGCCATTCAGCCCACCGAAAAATCGATGATGCCCGAAGGTTTGTTGGACGAACTTACGCTAGAGCAAGCAGCTGATCTGTTGGCGTGGTTGTCCAGTCAGCACATTGCCAAACAAAAATAGAAAAATAGCCGGCGGGAAATCCTAACCGACGGCCAAAGTTTTTTCGCGCCCGTTTCCAATCTATCTCAATTTCGTCTAACAGTTGCTACTAAGCACTAGGTCATAAGTTTTCAGACACCATTAGCCGTTTTGGCACTAGCCACGGTTCCTTTTTCAATTGGAAACTTATGGCCGGGTGCTTATAGGAACAACGGTTTGAGATGCCGCTCGTAGAGGTTCTCAGTCACGTTGCGGCTGATCGATTCTTCGCACTCGACCAGCATATTCAAGTACCGATCACCCATTTTGGCAGCGATTTTGTAGCCCACATGCAGCAACTGGCGAACCGAAGGATTAAACTCGGGATGACCGGGCTCATGGCGCAAAGCGTTCACATATTGGCTGGCCGTCCAGCCTTGCACGTCCTCGGGTGAAGGAAGTTTTGCGTAATCGATGTCAATCACCGACGCGTAAGGCTCGCACAATGCGTCCTTGTGCTCGAACGCCTGGGCGTAAACGTCTTTGGCCAATGCCAGTCCATCGCCATCAGCTTCAGCCAATCCGATTAGCTCTTCAAGCCATGTCGTACCGGCAGTTTTAATATGCAATCCGGCACCCGTTTTTTCCAAGCAACGGCGAATGGGTCCGTAGATCGAAAATTTGTCGCTGCCTGAGTGAACACTCAATTTCAGGTTCTCAGGCATGCCGTACTTTTTGACCGCGAATGCGATCACAGCTAGGTCGTCAGAAAATTCTTTTTCGAATTGGTCCGCGTCACCCACGTAGTCAACACCCTTGTTGAAGCGGCCGGTGAATTTAGGGGCAATGGTTTGAACGGGCACATTTTCTTTGGCAAGTGCTGCCAGAATAATCAACAATTCTGGCGGAGTCTGAGGGCTGTCGGTTTCATCCATTGAAACTTCTGTAACGAAATTTTCCTCGCCCTTTTTGTCAGCGATGTAGCGATAGATCTCACCGGCCGACTGAACCGCTTTGAGAAACTTGTTAGCCGTGTCTATGATCAGTTGTTCTGTAATATTTAGTACTTCTTCGATGCCGTCGATCTTTAGAGAACCCACCAGATCCTTGACGCTATCGACGAATGCAGCCACGTCTTCAGAAGAGGCGGCTGAACCAATCGCGTCGGCAACATCTAGCGTGAAAAAATCGCTATTGGAGAGAAAACCATCGACCAAATCCAAGTTGATATGATCGGCATCGACGTAGTGCGATTTTCTCCATCCCTGCTCTTTGCACGCAGCATCCGCCGCATCGCGTGTGGACTGTGGAACCGATCCGATGGTCGTGTGTTCGCGATTGGATTTATTCCAGACAGGGACGATCTCAACCCCCTGTTCCGCGGCTTTCATGACCGCCGCCAACTGCGCCTTGGCTTGGTGGGCAAAACGATCGCCAACGCCGAACGAAAATTTCTCAATAGTTAATGACATCAATGGTTCCGTTTTTAGTTTTACAGCACTATTCAGCCCCATTTTATAGCTGACGCAAGACGGTTTGAAGAGGGTGTTTGTTCTGAAATTACGAGCACAGGCCCACATGTTGGGTTGTTAAATTACCGCCATGATTAAAAATATTGGTTTGGCAAGGTCTGGTCAAATCAGGTTGCCGCCCTAGGTTCCGTTTCAATGAAACTCCAAAAGTCAAATAAGAGCCACCTGTGAAAGCCATTTCATTCGACGCCAAAGAATCCATTGCAGTTATCGATGTCGACGCGCCGCCAGCCCCCGGACCGGGCGAAGCGAAGGTCGCCGTGCATCGCGTCGGAATTTGCGGAACGGACACGTCGGCGTATCTTGGCAAATTCCCTTTCTTTCAATTTCCTCGCACGCCTGGTCACGAGTTGGGCGTGGAAGTACTGGAAGTTGGCGATGGCGTCACCAATGTCAAACCGGGCGACGCATGTTCGGTTGAGCCCTACATGAACGACCCAGAAAGCTACTCCAGCAAACGGGGTCGACCGAATTGCTGCGACAACCTGCAGGTCATTGGTGTCCATTGTAACGGCGGCATGTGTGAAGAGTTTATTATTCCCGCACACAAACTTCACGTGGGTAATGGACTAAAATACGACCAACTCGCGTTGGTAGAAACGCTGGCGATCGGCTGCCACGCAGTTAACCGAGCAAATCCAGCCAAAGGAGAAAACGTCCTCGTCATCGGCTGCGGTCCGATCGGCCTGACCGTCGTCGAATTTCTAAAGATCCGTGGCTGCCGCACAATCATGATGGATATGAATCAGGATCGGCTAGAT
>CALKXO010000070.1 GCA_938003615.1 uncultured Pirellulaceae bacterium
GAGATAGAATCGAATTCCCGAGACATGGGAATTCTAATTGTCGCTCAATTCGAAATTGACTCACTCAAACTGCTAGCAAATGACAGCAGGGCGGAAGTTCTAATTGTCGCGGGCAGGGAATTCTAATTGTCGCTATACACGGCCCCTATGACAGCGCTGACGATGCGGTGCTGGAATATCAGCTACTATTGATGAAGCTGGCTGGTATCGATGGTGTGATCGTCGACTGGTACGGCCGCAAAGACCATTTCGACTACGCGTTGCTGCATGCGAACACGGAAAAACTGGTCGCGCACGCGCAGAGGCTAGGGTTGAAGTTTGCGGTTTGCTATGAAGACCAGACGATTCCCAATTTGGTCGCCGGCGGAAAGATAGAGGCAGCTGCAGTTGTTGACCACGCCATGAGTGAGATCAATTGGCTCAATGATAACTGGTTCGGCAAGGACAACTATCTTCGGATTGACGGCCTGCCGGTGCTGTTATCATTCGGAATTAATGGACTAACCCATTCGCAGTGGGACGAGACAATCGGGGGGCTGGAATTTCAGATTCAATACTTCAGTGAACACCATCGCAGGAATTGTGCCGCTGGTGCTTTTGACTGGCCTGTTCCAGACAGATCGAAAATCACCGAAACATTTCTGCAGGAATCGAAACAATGGAAGCATCTGATTCCTGTTGCTTACCCAGGATTCAATGACTTCTATCAGCAGGCGGGTGTCAGCAAAAAGTGGCGAAAGATCCCAAAGGAAGCCGGTTTGACTTTTCGCAAGACATTGCGGCAGGCATTGACGGTTGGCGCACCGGTGGTACAAATCGCGAGTTGGAATGACTGGGGCGAGGGGACGATGATTGAGCCTTCAGTGGAGTTTGGCGATCGAGATTTACAGGTGGTCCAGAAGCTGCGTCGAGAATTGGTGGAGCCAGAATTTCAATTCTCGGCGGAGGATTTGAAATTGCCTCCGCGTTTGCTTGCGCTGAGGCGTTTGAAGCAACCGGAAGATAAACAGAAATTGGATGCCATCGCGGCATTGATCGCTGCGGGCAATACGATTGACGCGCGAAAACAGTTGGCAGGATCCAAGAAGCACTAGCCCATCGAAAAATAGATGTCTTCCCAAACAGCCGATGGTTTGTTGTCGGCGTGTTGCCCCTCAATCAACTTGAGCGATTGCAGGTATTCGATTGCCGAGAGGAATTTCTCATTTTCCATTTGCCAGTCTGCGCTCCACTGTAGCGTTTCGAACCACTCAGCCGTTTGATCGACCGGAAGAGTGTAACGCTTGCTGATCTGGTTGATTGTGTTCTCAGGCGATCCACTCAATTGACGGCAGAGCTTGTTGATCTGATTTAGCAATCTGGCAAGCGCGTCGCCGCGCTCGGCGATTGCTTTGTTGCTGACACAGACCACAAATGCGGGCCACGGTGTCAAACGATCGCCAATTCGATGGAACTCACCGTTGTCGACGTAAGGATTGGTTGTGTACTTTTCCCAAAAGAAAATGTCGGCTTCGTTGGCTGCGAGAGCTTTGCGGGCACCTTCTAAATTTTTTACACCAACAAATGCAAGGTCTGCAGTTGGCCAGCCACGCAGATCGGCGTCGACGATCGCCATCAAGTGCGAGCCAGACCCGAAACGGCTGATCGCGTAGCGCTTGCCCTGCATTTGCTCTACCGATTTGATTTCGCTCGATGCAGGCGTGTGAATTCCCCAGATCAGCGGCGACGCAACGAATGTCTTGACGATCTTGGCTGGTGTGCCCGACGTCAGGGACTGGATACAGCCCTCTGCCAGCACGATCGCCAGATCGACTTCGTCATTCGCGACGGCCCCCATCATTGCGCCAGTTCCACCGGAGAAGATCTGAAACTCGGCCTCGGCGTCGACACGCTCAAAATGGCCTTCCTCGATACCGAGGTGCCAAGGCAAATTGAAGTGCTCGGGAACACCTGCGATACGGATCTTTGGACTAGGCATGGGAATTTCTGATAGAAAATGGATCTCAAGGAAAATCCATCTTCGCATCAGGGGTTGGCGTTCATCAAGCCTTGAATAGACTTGGAGTCCATGAAAACCGAATATGAAAATGTAATTGCGCTTGGCCACTGTGGCATTTTGTTGGGCAACTGCTGGATGAAAGAGATGACGCACGAATCACTCTCTGCTCTGGGGCGTGACGGCAGCCCAGAGCTCAAGGAGGCGCTGAGACAACTGGGATGGGAAGTTCCTGCTCCTTCTGGCAACGAGGAACTAAATAGAGTGATCGAGGAGTTGGCGATTGACTATTGCCGGCTCTTGATCGGTCCCAAAGGGCATTTGTCGCCGGTGGAATCCGTTTGGACGACGGACCAATTCCAGAGCGCATCGGTTTCAGCGATGCAATCGTTCTTTGAAGTACTGCCCGGCTATCACCCACCGATCAGTTTCCATGATCACATCGGCGTGCAGCTGGACTTCGTCGGAAACCTGCTTGTTGCGGCAGGTCAGTCGCAGGAAGTCGCGGGGTTTGAGCCCGTGTTGGCTTTCTGCGAGAGTCGATTGCAGTGGGCTGACGACCTATTGCGCGGGATTAACGCGCTGGCTCAAACGGTTTTTTATCGTGGGCTTGCGACAGCGACAGGGCGATGGGTGGCCGATGTGAAGGATCGCGCGACGATGAAACCGCCGATTCAGTAGAACGATGCCAGCACTTTTCTTGTCTCGACACCACCCAGTGGTGGCTCAGGTGGGGGTATGGGTAAGCATTTGTCTTCAAACGGCCATCAATACGGCAGTCTGTCAGATTTTTCGCGTCCGGATATCAGGAATCTGCGGAAAAACTAATATGTTCGACAAAATCTGGAATTCTTTCTCAACCCGTACAAACCAACATCCGATATTTGGCACTAAGCGGATTCCCATCACCGTTGCTGATGGGCTTGAAAACTGCATCAGCAGGAATACAGCGATGCCTCTGAAAAAATTTATGATCTTTAGTGCTTTGGCGGCCTTGTTAGCCCCATGTCAAACGGCAAATGCACAAATGCACGTTCCTTCGGCAGAGTTCGAGCACCGGGGTATTGAATCAATTGATTCGACTCGTCCCTTTGCTTCACCTGGAGTGTTCGACTACGACACCCAAGCGTTTGCTCCGCTGGAATTTACCAATGACGAGGAGAAAGATCCCAATACGGGCTTCTTCCTCACTTACGATCGTACGTACACGAGCGTTTCCCGTCCGGGAATCATTGGTGATGGAGAGAACGGTAGCTTGGTTGCCTCAGGCAACAACTACATCTGGGGTACACGCTGCGAAGCAGGGTGGATAACAGATGCCGACGATGGTTGGTCGCTGGCGTTCCAGAACAGCCGCGGAATCTTCTTCAGCAGCGGCCAGGATTCTTCTGTCCAAAACCCGATGTTGATTACTAACCGGTTTGCAACTGTTGAAATCAACAAGATCTATCGGCAGCAAATGAAAAGTGGCGGCTACTTTGAGCCCTACATCGGTGCTCAGTACATCAATGTGAGCGACGAAACGCTCTTGGATACCCTTCAAACCCTCAACGGGGTTTCTGCAGGCAACCGTTTCAAGCAGGAAGCCAACAACAATGCGTTCGGCATACATGCTGGAGCAAGGTTCAACAAACGACGTGGTCGTTGGCGAACAACGACAGACGGAGCCATCGCTGCCGCGTACAACCAGCAGCGATATTTTGCGACGGACCTGACTAACACCCCCGGCTTGATCGGAATTACAGAAACCTATTCTGAAGGACAATCATTTGTTCCAATGTTGGATCTGCAGTTCGAACTGGCCTATAACATTAGCCGAGACATCACACTTCGTACGGGTGTCCAGACAATGTGGATCTTTGACGGGATCGCACGAGCCAACACGAAGCCGACCGACGTCAATCCGAACTCGTTCTTTGGAACGGGTACCGGAGCGGGGTTGAGTGAGGACAGCTTCATTGCTGCCGGATTCATCTTCGGATTTGAGTGGCGACGGTAGAAACGTTTCAAGCGCACGAGCAACAAAATGCCCGCTTGCCTTTCGGTGAGCGGGCTTTTTTATGATTGCGAAATGTTCAAGAAACAATGTTCAAACAACAACGCAATAATGGAATCTTACAACGCATTTGTTTGTGGTTAAAACCATTTTGCCAATCAAAGTGGTTCATTTTCTGGGGAACGGTCGTTCTGGTTTGTATGATCGTCTTGACGATCCGCAGTAGTTACTTCCCGGTTGACACGCCCGACGGTCTGCTGATCTACGACGCGGATCATCTGGAGCAGTTCTTTTGTGGCAAGGGAAAGGCATTGCGATGGCTCTATGTCTTGACTCAAGTCTCCTTCGACAGCGCGCTTCCGCTGGCCTATGGGATGTTATTGGGGATGTTGATCGTCAAGTATTATCCGATCTCTCAAGCGTCTCGATGGATTGTTTTTCCGTTACTGGCGGTGGCGTGTGATTTCTCTGAAAACACCCTGTTGGTCGTGTTAGCCAACACTTGGGACTGTGAGGCGGAGATCTATCCCGCACTCGCGTCAGTCGCTCCCTATGTGTCGCGCGCCAAATGGCTAATGATCCTTGTCAGTGTCGCTGCCGTGGTGATCGGTTGGTTAAACTCTAAACAGGTGCCTGATTTAGGTTGAAGCGGAGCTACTTAAATTTCTTGAATTTTGGTTCATTTTGTTTTGGTTTCTTTTGGCCAAAATAGCACACACGATCAACAACAACTGAACACCGGTTGCGATCACTATTATGGAGTGGTCAACAAAAGAGAAGATTGGGCTGTCTTTGTAGATCATGGAAAAGTAAGCCGGTTCTTGAACCATGGCTCTGATAAGAAAAGGGATTCTCAGGATTGAATAGCCCAGCAGACACCACAACGTCCAACTACTTCCCTGCAATGTTTTCCAGCTCAGCCAGAGCGAAGGGAAAATAGCAGTCAACATCAAAAGAGAAAGGTCCACTAGCCCTTGAACGAATTCATCTGACCTCGGGACGCTGTAGAAAGGAAAAGCGACTACGTTGAAGGCTATCCAAATTCCGATTAACGCATTCATTGATTGCGCACCAACGGACTATGCCCCCTGCACAGTTCTGAACGAGCCATCCCACACATTTCTTGGATATCCATCGGGACTAGGAGCTAGAGGACTGCTGGGGGTAATGTCTCCAGATTTTAAAGGCTCTGGCCTTGCCTTGATCGGGTTTCGACCGGCTCGTCCCAACACGATTGGTAACATTTCCGATGGCTCATCCAGTACCATTATGTTGTGCGAATCTGCTGGCCGTCCTGAGTATTACATTGGCAGAACGTTGCAAGCGAGAGAGCTCACCGACGGCGGTTGGGGCAACCATGAAAACAATTATGGTGTTGACGGAGCCATTTTGGGAACGGATACATCGCCGGGCAATTGTATGATCAACTGCCACAATGACGGAGAAACGTACGCGTTTCATTCTGGTGGGGCCAACCACGCATTTGCAGATGGATCGACTCATTTTCTTTCTGAAACAATTTCCGCTACCGTTTACGCTGCGTTTGTGACCGCTCGGGGCGAATCGTTGACAGCGGCTGAGGTCTCACCGTGGTAGCGACTGAGGTCTCATCGTGGTAGCGGCCAGAAATTGAATAGCGCTCGATTGATCGTCGAGCCGAAGTCACCGACAGTCAAAGTAAAACAAATGTCAGAAAAATTTGACTCGATCGTTGTACGGCTCAATCGCATGTGGGCGCACCAATCTCATGCAGAGTTGTCCGGCGACGATGAACTGGCCGGGGACGAATCCAAAAATGATTCGGTGGGCAAGTATCGGCTGTTACGTTTACTGGGGACCGGTGCTTTTGGGGTGGTTTACCAAGCCCGAGACGAGTCCATTGAGCGTGAGGTGGCGTTGAAACTGCCTCGGCTAGAAGTGTTGATGAATCAAGAGAAGCGAGAGCGATTTGCCCATGAGGCCCTAGTCGCATCTCAGCTGGAACATCCTAACATCGTGCGAGTCTATGAAGCTCAGTTGAGTAATCTCGAACCATACATCGCGTCGGAGTTGTGCTTAGGCGGAACGCTGGAAGATTGGATGGCCAGCCACCCTGTCGATGAAGTGCACTGGAGCCAAGTGGCGTTGTTGGTTGCCGAAGTCTCCGATGCAGTTGGCTACGCTCACGACCAAGCCATATATCATCGGGACATCAAACCCGCCAATATCATGATTGACGAGCGCGTGACGACCGAACCCTTGGGGCTGCAATGGTTGCCTCGATTGACTGATTTTGGATTGGCAAAGTTCATTGATGTACCGGGAAATGACACGCGATCGAGTTTGATGTTGGGAACGCCAGCCTACCTATCGCCCGAGCATTTCTCAAAAGCGACGAAGACCGATGCCTACAACACAGTAGATATTTACAGCTTGGGTGTCGTGCTGTTCGAACTGCTGACTCGCCGATTGCCGATCGAGGGTGATAACTACGTCGAACTTTTGGATAACATCAGAATTCATCAGCCATCGTCGTTGCGCGCGATCCGTCCCGAACTTCCTCCAGCACTCCAATGCGTTGTCGAAAAGTGTTTGCAAAAGAACCCCAGTGCGCGTTATTCATCTGCTGAAGAACTGGCTGCTGATTTACGAAATGTGGTCGCTGGCCGTCCCATAGAGGGGCGTGCGTCAACAATGGTCGAACGTTTGAGTTATTGGAGCACACGTCCGCAGCGTGTGGCTCAAGCTGGATGGTACGCCTGTAGTTGGCACTTGATCGTTGCGCTGTGGGTTTTGCTTGCCTCGATGGTAATACCGCTGATTATGGATGTTTCGGCCGTTGATTGGGGCGGTTTCTCGTTTTTGGCAATTAAGGTCGCCTGTTTGAGTTTTGGACCCGTCATCGTCGCGGGCTGGATGACGGCTCAAGGAAATCGATTGGGGTTGTACATGGGACTCATTCTGACTTCGGTCAAATTTCCACTGCTCATCAGAACTCTGTTCTTCGAGTCGATCTATTTTGATCAACTGTTTCTTGGCGACAA
>CALKXO010000071.1 GCA_938003615.1 uncultured Pirellulaceae bacterium
GCACCTATCTCAAAAAATCGGCGAAACGTCGGCTGCGATGCAGGGTTTCCCAAAGCCGTATTTTAGAAATGTCGACGAATCCCACTACATCCATTTGAAATGCCTAATTCAACAAAAACTTCGTGCCACTAAGTTCTGGGAAGAACCTCTCAGCAAGAGAGGCAACGACTTTGAGGGCAAATGGAACGGTGCTGATGCAGTCGCCCCCCAAGACGGAGGCAAAAGCGCGTTAGCGGGGATCTTCTCGGGGAAACTAATACTACAGCGCAAGTTTCCAAATTTCCCACAACATATGGCGACTGCAGGTTACTGAAAGCTTCAACATGTTGTGCAATCAGACGGTGTCTCGCGCTGTAGTACTAATTGAAACTGGCTTAGATTTAAGATTTTTATCAATGATTTCTATCCATCTATCGACAGCAGCACGTTTCAATTCACAGTGCCCCTTGCTGTCAGGACGACGAGCCACAGCTGCGATCAGGGCTACGATTTCATCTCTATTCCGCGCATCGTTCCTGTTGCACTAGCGAAAGCATCAACCTCTAGTCCCATACGTTGGAGCATCGAAGTGTATAGGTTGGGCAGCGGATAGTTGTTTTTCTGATCGAAGCCTAAATGTTGCCCATGCTTGAATCCGCCTCCGGCAAAAATCACCGGCATGTTTTTGGTGCTGTGCGCCGATGCATTACCCAGATTGGATGTTAGCAGCATCATCGTGCGGTCTAGTAAATTACTATCGCCTTCAGTGGTCTGCTCCAACTTGCGGACCAAGTTTCCCCATGCGGCGACTTGGGCTTCTTCAACGATTGCCAGTTGAGACAACTTTTCTTCATCGCGACCGTGGTGACTGAGCGAGTGATAGCCTTGATCGACTCCCGCCAATGGCACTCTTTGCCCCGTGCCAGAAGTGTGCATCGTAATGAAACGCGTGCTGTCAGTCTGAATTGCAAGAAACATGACATCGTACATTGCCGACTGTAATGCAATCGTATCAGCGCTGTTGGCCACACGCTGGGGTGCCTTGGCATCAACCTTCGGCTTGGGACGATCGGTCCAACCTTCATTGACCGACAAACGACGTTCTAAATCTCGGACACTTGCGAAGTAAGCATCAAGTTTCGCGCGATCTCCTGCACCGACGCGTTTTTGCACCGCCCGCGCCTCGGCACCGACAATGTCCATGATGCTGCGGCCCTCGCGGATGCGTAATCCCATCTCCTTTTGAGCCTCCGGACTGTCGTCAACGAATAATTTTGCATAGAGGTCTTGAGCAGATCTCTCCGGCGGGATCATCGCTCCGTTTTCGGTATAGGACGTTCCTGTCGTCCCGCCCGGACTCAACACCAAAGAAGGGTGCCGCGTTTCATTTCCCAGATACTTTGCCATCAATTGGTCTAACGAAACCGAGTTTCGAAAGTTGGATCCGCTGTAGGGAGCCGCCGACAGAATACACGGCTCAGCCTTATGGCCTCCGCCAACATCCGGATGCGAGACTCCTGAGATGATTGTGAAATCATCTCGCAAGTCATCAATCGCTTTGAGATAGCGCGTCGTTTTGTACCCCTTGCCCGTTCGCGTCGGAAAGAGATTCGGTCCATGGAAGCCAAGCGCATTACTGACACCAATAAATCGGCGTGGCGTTTTCCCGGCCGCCTTGGCCTTTTGTCCAAACGCGGGAGCCATCGAGTCCAACCAAGGCAAAGCCATCGCAACGCCCACACCACGCAGCAGTGTCCGGCGTGACAGATGCAGGTTTTTCGCAAAGTGAACGTTTTTCATTTTCTTACCTTAAAAAGTCAACTTGTTTTTCAGAGATCGGTTCGAGGAAACCTATGTCTGTACTGTTTGTTTACTTGTATCTGAACTGCGGACTTAAGACGACATTTTTAATGATCGACCGAGCCCCGTATTTATCTGTTTGGGCCGTCTTAGCGATCGATCCGATTCCTTTGCGGTCAGCAAACGTCGGTTCGGCGCCAGTCGCATAGGTGATCAAATGAGACGCAAAGGCTTTGGCTAGTTGCTCGGGCTGTTTGAGCATCAGCTTTTTCAGACCGTCAACATTGCTAAATTTCTTTCCACTTGGGAACGTGTAGGACGGGTCAACACGCTTGCCTTCGGCACGCTTGGTCTTTCCCTTTTTGGAAACAAGCGTTCTGTACTTGGTTCGATAGCCGCCGATCACATCATAACTCTCCAACGCAAATCCCGGCGGGTCAATTTTCACATGACAAGCGGCACAGCTTTCTAAATTGCGATGTTTTGCCAATCGCGTCCGAATCGACGTCGCGCCTCGAATGTCAGGTTCAACCGCAGGCGTGTTCGATGGTGGCGGTGGAACGTGCAGCCCAACCACGCGTTCCATCATCCAGACACCCCGCAAAATGGGAGACGTTGATGTACCGTTGGCAGTGACCTTCAGAACGCTGGCGTGTGTGATGATGCCACCACGACGATCGCTTTTTTTCAGTTTAACGCGTTTCATTCCAGTACCACCGGGCCAGTCAATTTCATAGTGACGGGCTAACCGACTATGGAGATAGGTGAACTTGGAGTCAACGACGTTAGTGATTGGCAAGTCTCGGTCAATGAGTTCTGCCACAAACGCATGCGTCTCATCCAACATGCTGTGATGAAGAACGTCGTCGTATTCCGGATAGAGTTTCGCGTCCGGAGTCGTGTCGTCGATCTCGTAAAGCTTCAACCACTGCTCGGTAAATTCTTTTACAAACACCTCCGACTGCGGGGCATTGAGCAAACGCTCAACCTGCTCCAAGAGAACTTTTGAATTCCCAATCGTTCCATCGGCAGCCAGCTTTAACAGCTCGGCATCAGGTCCCTTCCCCCACAAAAAATGGCTCAGTCGATTCGCCAACGCGTAGTCGTCGAGCTTGCCCGGCGTCTCTTCGAAGTAAAGGAAACGTGGAGAGCAAAGAATCGCTCGGTAGCCAGCCCGGAGGCCAACTTGAAACGATTTAGACTCTTTGAATCGTTCAATCGCAAAATCAGAATAGATCTTCACTTGGTCTTCGGTCACTGGTTGACGGAAGGCGCGTTGTGCAAACTCATGTGTCAACTTCCGCAAATCAGATTCCGGTTTTCTGGAGACGACTTCGCGGCGGTTGGTCAGCGATACCTTCGATACAGTTTTGCCTTTGCCTTTCTTACCGTTTGGCTTCCCAGAAACTCGTCTGACTGACAGTTTCCCAATCAGTGCTTGTCTACTTGCAGCATCGACAACATTATCCAGTCGCTCCATCTCGATCCATTTAATCGCCACGCCCGGCACACCCTTCAGTTCAGCACTGCCGAACTTGCCAACAATATTGCCGCCGTAAGATTTCGCATTTCGCAGCGCGCTGTCGCGCGGCGAGACAATCAGTTTATGCCCTTCCTTCATCCAAGCCACAAACTCGTATTCTAACGGGTTCTTGGTCGCCTCAAATCCACCTATCCAATACAGTGTAGATTCTCTGTTATTGCCAAATCCCGATTCTATTCCGCACCAAACTCTTCCGTCCTTGGGAGGATTGACGGCTTGGACACGCAATCGAATTCTGTACCGCCCGGACTCCTTGACCGCTGTGTTTCGCATCCGTCCATGAAAAGCGGACCTAGTCGACCACGAGACAACATCCTTTTGCTTGGGTCTGCCTTCAGGCTCGCGGTCTGGCCGCCGATCATTGCGACGCAATTTTGTCCAATCAAGCCTTACCTTATATTCCGGAGAACTTTCAAGCACGCGCTCGAACGCCGTATCCAAAGCAACGTCAGCAGCTTCCAAATACGCCAGCAGCGAATGATCGGATATCTGCTGACTGCTTGATACCGTATCGAATCCATCGTCAAGCGATTCGGCAGGCAGATAGGTTTGAAGTGGGACGTCAATCTTCAACAGCTGGCAGACGTTGCGTTCGTATTGAGCACGGGTTAGACGCCGGGCAGACACGCGACCGAGGTTCTTTGTGTGTGCCGCATCAGCAGAGAGAAGTGATTTCCCCAACGCAGCCACAAACGTCTTCTTCTCTGCTTTGTCCAACTCTTCATCCGGCGGCATCTCGCCAGTTCTCACTCGATCGTAGACACGCTCCCAGTGATGGAAGTTATCTGGATTCTCGAGATCCATCGCAAGGGCTTCGAGATCAAGATCTCCTTCGGTCGTTCCAGAATCGTGGCACGAGACACAATTTTGCTCAATGAAATCGGCGACGGCGATCGGGGGATCGCTCGCCAGCGCGATCGCCGCCGCAAACGGATGCTCACCATTGCCGATCATGGACAGTAGCACCAAGACAGCAAGCGGCACAAAGGCGCTTGGGATCCGCAACAAACGAAGAGCTAGGTGTCGCTTCATTTTGGGTCGCTTCATCATCGTCGATTCAGGAGTTCGGTAGTTAAAAAAAATGGTGTAGGAGATGTGGTCCAGCACCCTCTTAGTAGTATATGCATTGATATTTTAACCGTTTTTTCTCGAAAAAGTTACGTTTCTTTGTGTAACAAACGGTCGCTTTCGGCAACCAAACGTGATAATGCACACGAAAAAAGTGCGATTCTCCTGCGTTATGGCGTTCTAAGGCTTCCTCATTGGACCAAAAAGAAAAGTAATCAATCTTCGACGACCTGCTGGATCGTAGCCGGGGACGTAGCTGCCCATTTTGCGCAGGCCCGTTTTTTACGGCACTTTTGTTCGATGCGCAGTTGAGAATCGGTGCTGAATTCGACTGGCTCTATGCTGGTGGCGGTCTTTTTGCCTCAATG
>CALKXO010000072.1 GCA_938003615.1 uncultured Pirellulaceae bacterium
TTTACGAGCCTCATTGGAGCTTTACCTTTGGTCAACACAACCGTCACAGCGGAATTGGTTCGAGAGGCGTTATCCAACATATCGGTTAAAAAAATGATCCAGTGGACCGACAACAAGCTCGGCACCACACTGACGAGCAAACGTCAACTCGCGTACAATGAAGCAAAAGCGACCTGAAGCAATCGGGCCGCAAAAAAACAGGTCCAAAAGATTTTTGCACCGCCAGTGCAGGGGGGGGTAGTCTGGGCATCAATTTGGACGCAAGCTCGAGTTTTGATAACGACATCCGGCTATGGCTCGAAAACCAAGAATCCAGTTTCCCGGCGCGATTTATCACGTCATCACCCGTGGTGATGGTCGACGGGCCATTTTTCATGATGAGGGCCATTACGAGCGATTCACCCAAGGATTAGAGATGGAGGTGCTGCGATCTGGGTGGCAAGTCATCAGTTATTGCTGGATGCCCAATCACATTCATGCTTTGATAAAAACACCTCAGCCCAACCTATCCAACGGTATGCAACATTGGCTCAGCGGTTACGCCAATTGGTACGCCAAACGCAACCGACGGACGGGCAATTTGTATCAGAGGCGATTCAAAGCGATTCAAGTCGAGGACTCGTCCTACTTTTGGCCCCTGAGTCGATACATTCATCTCAATCTATGCGTTGGCAAAAAGCCGCTGACTGCCAAACCACAGGACTGGAAACACAGCAGTTACCGAAACTACGTTTACAAAAGCGCTTCATGCCCATGGCTGGCAACGGAACTGTTGACCGATAGCTGGGCTGCGGAGTTTGGCGGAAATTCGATCGCAGGCTACCGAAAATATGTCGAGAGCGGGTTGGGCGATTTCCTGGACAAGCCCCTTGAGGCAGCACGCCAAGGGTGGGTTTTGGGATCGGAAAAGTTTTTGCAAAGTCTTGTTTCTCGAGTCAACACCTCAGGGCGGCGGTCGGCATTGGCCAAACGTAGCCGCGCGATTGATCCTCAATCAATCATGCGTATGGTTGCCAAAGAACATGGCTGTACAGTGGAGGACTACCAAGTGTTCCGCTCAAAATCGCAGGGACGGGCAATGGCCGCTCTATTATGTCGGGAGCTAACCAATATTTCTTTGGCCAAGTTATCGGAATTGTTTAAGCCAGGTTACCCAAACTGTCTTGCCTCTGAAGGAAATGGAGTTTTGTGAATTTTGGTTATTATAATCGAGATTGTACGAAAGAGAATCCATGTCCCGCACGAGAAGAATGTTTACAGCCGCTCAAAAAGCCGAGTTTGTCCGTCGGCACCTCAAAGATCAAGTCCCTGTCAGCGACCTTGCTGCGGAGCTTGATGTCCAACCCAGCCAAATCCACCAATGGGTCAATGCCGCTCTCAGCCAACTGGAACGAGCGTTCGAAAAGACCTCTAAAAAGCCTCAGCGATCGGCTAAAAAGCTGGAGCAACTAAAAGATAAAAAGATCTTTCAGCTCGAAGAGAAACTCAAGGATCGCAACGAGGTCATCGCCGAATTGATGGAGGCGAACGTCAAGGCAAAAAAGCTCAATGGGGGCCTCTGAATAAACAGTGGGTCCCCCATGACACGCGCGATTCAATCGTCGATTAGGGAAGAAAAGGTGTCAAGTACCGTTTTGCAGGGAAGGAAAGGTGTCAAGTATCGTTTTGGCGGTATAGGCAAACACAGCGTGCTCTGATATCCTTTTCTTTCTGTCGTTACGGGAGGTCTAGACATGGGCCGAGCTCCTCGAGTTGACATCGCAGGGGGATCTACCACGCGCTTAATCGTGGTAATGCTAGGCATGATATCTTTTTCAAGCCGCAGGACTTTGAAGCATTTGAACGGATTGTTGCCGAGGCACTTTCAAAGTTCTCGGTCAACGAATTGCTTACCAATGGATGAATAATCATTGGCACATGGTTCTGTCGCCACAAACCGATGGCGGAATGGGGGCTTTCATCCGCTGGATCACGTTGACTCACACGCAGCGCTACCATGCTCATCACCGCACGACTGGGTACGGCCATGTTTACCAAGGCCGATTCCGCAGTTTTCCAGTTCAAGATGACAACCATTTCCACACGGTTTGCCGTTATGTTGAACGCAATGCCCTCACCGCCAACGTTGTTAAAAAGGCCGAGGACTACCGCTGGGGAAGTTTGCACAACTGGCTTGGCGGCGACTCACCAATCAGGTTGGCAACGTGGCCTGTACGCCGGCTTCCGCGCTGGGTAGAACGGGTTAATGAAACGCTTACAGAAAAAGAATTCAAAGCGATCCGACATAGTGTTAGTCGAGGCAAACCCTATGGAAACGAAAACTGGATCGAAAAAATGGTAAAGAAACATGGTCTTGAATCCACTGTTCGTCCCCGCGGCAGACCCAAGAAGCTTGGCTAGTTTGACAAAACGGTACTTGACACCTTTTCCGGTTTTGCCAATGGGTTGGTCCACGATTACGAATATGATGACCTCAACCGATTGACGACCCTTCAACATTTTGTCGACAGCAATGGTGACGGAGTACTCAACGACGGCGATCAAATCCGCGCCGAATTCATTTACGATGTCCGCGC
>CALKXO010000073.1 GCA_938003615.1 uncultured Pirellulaceae bacterium
CGGAAACTTCAAGAACTCCGCTGTGTCTGACATTGAGTACAGCTTCCCATCAGTGAAAAAGCCCGTTTTGGTTTCTACCCATTTCAGATCGTCCTTCAAGCCGATTTCATCGACGAGATTCAGCAGCCGCGAATCCGAGAGCAGCGTCACATGGTAGTGCCTGTCCCAGTGGACGTCGCCCAGTTTCCAAATCGAAGCAAGTCCGCCAAGGGAAGGCGCAGCCTCGATCAGTGTCACATCATGGCCCTGTTTCGCCATGCGCAGGGCTAGGGTTAGGCCCAGCATGCCTCCGCCAGCGATGGCCCATTTGAGTTTTTCGTTCGTCCGCGTTTCAAGTGCTGGTTGTTCAAGGATCATGATGTTTTACCGTTGTGCTTAAAGAGAAGAGTGGAGAGTTTGATTCGGGGAACACGTAGGCAAGGTTTTAGTAACCCCCAAAGCGACGTTTGAGTAGTAGTTTCAGCGTTAACCAAACCGTACTGCCAACCGCCATTTTACTGACGCCCTGTTTCTGGTCGTAACGCAACAGAAGAGGGACTTCACCAAATACAAATTGGAACTTTCGCATTTTCAGAAGCACATCCGCCATACAAGAGAATCCCTTTTCGGAAACGAATTCGTCACCGTAGTGATCCATAGTCTCGCGCAGAATCTCTTCCTTATAGGCTCTGTATCCGCAAGTGTAATCGCGCACGCCCGGGATGGGCATCACGACTTGAAACAGCATGCGTGCTCCCCATGTCATTAGAACGCGGAAAGCAGGTACGCCCATCACGCGTGAACCAGGCTGGTAGCGGGACGCCGTGACAACGTCGTATCCTTCTGATACTTTTTGCAACAGGTTGTTGATACATCCAGGCGGGTGGGTATCGTCACCGTCCATTGTGGTGATGACATCTCCAGGGACCGCCATTTCTAATGCCTTCATCAGACCCGTCCGTAAAGCGCCCGGCAGGTTTTGGTTTAGTTGATGTTGGACCAGCGTCAGTGGCATGTTGCTTGACTCCTGAATCGCAATTTGTGCTGTTTGATCTTTACTGGCATCATCGACGACGATCACATGATAGCGACGTCCGTTGGCGGCAAAGACTTTGCGAATCTTCAATAGCAAAGACGGCAGACCTTCAGCCTCGTTGTAAGCCGGCAGCATGACAAAAACCGTACCTGCTGCTTCGTCTGGCGCCTTCGCAGAGTCACCTTGTTTCACAAACGTCTTCACGCCGGCAAAACTTTGCTCGGTAAAGCCTTGGGGGATACACGCGTCTGTGCCACTGGTTGAATTTGGAGGGGTGGGGCTAATGGTTGACATGGCTACTTTCGAAGTGGCAAAAACTCAGATAAGAGAGACTTGATAAGAGAGACTTCTAAATTGGGCCTCTTGGATTTTGATTCTGCCCGTGTGTTGGATTGATTCGCCCCAAATCTGCAATGACGACAAAATCATGGCAGAAGGGAAAAGCAGATGGAAAATGTTCGTCCATCGTAGTTTGCGCCAAAGCAATTACCAGCCTTTGGGACACTCTTGAAGGGAGTGGGCCGCATTGAACCGCTGGATAATCGGCATAACCCGAACTCTTTGAAACTAGGAGGCTTTAGGGCGTTCCGCTTGTTACATCGTTGGCAGCTGGTTAGAAGAACGCCTAAAGCAGCTTGGATGGCTAATGCTCAACCAATCCTAATGCTCAATCAGTTTCATTCTCCAGCAGCGATGGATTTTTCGGTTGCGGAAATCCTCGGGCACGGTCTTTTTGCTTATCTCAATCGACTCGAACTGAGGCAGCTCCGCAAGACGCGGTTTGAATTTGCGAAAGTTGGTTGAGAAATACACAATACCGTCGGGATTGAGCACTTGCGAAACCAGATCCAGCATTTCGACGTGCTGTTCCTGAACGTCCCAATCGGCCTCGGTCCGTTTACTGTTGGAGAAGGTCGGTGGATCAACCACCACCAGATCGAATCGCTGTTTGGGATCTCTGACTGTCTGTTCCAAAAACTCAATACTATCGCTTGGTACAAAATGGTGTTGAGGTCCGTCGAGCCCGTTGAGTTTTAGATTTTCACGCGCCCACGAGAGATAGTTCTTTGAAAGATCGACTGTCGTCGAGTCAACGGCGCCTCCGTCGGCAGCGTATATCGTAAATGAACCCGTATATGCGAACAGGTTCAGAAAGGATTTGCCCTCCGCCTCTTCGCGCACCATCGCACGCGTCACTCGGTGATCTAGAAACAAGCCTGTGTCAACGTAGTCAGAGAGATTGATCAAGAATTTAAGCTCGCCTTCGGTGACGGTCCGCATCTTTTTTTGCTCAGCAATTTTTTCGTATTGGTCGCCCTGCCGGCGTTTTTGCCGTTTTTTCAAAAAGACTTGCTGCACAGGGACGCCCAGCGTTTTGGCGGCCGTCGTTTTCATCAGTTGTAACCATGCCGAATGACGTGAGAGGCTACGTTCGTGTGGCCGTTCGTATTCTGTTATGTGAATCGCATCTTCGTAGCGATCCACCACCAAAGGAATCTCCGGAATGTCACGCTCGTAAATGCGAAAACACGAAATAGAACGGCGAGTCGGCCAGCGGCGGAGGTGACGAGCGCGTTTGGTAAGCCGGTTGGCGAACAACTGAGCTTGCTCGCGGTCTTTCTCCTGCAAGCCGCCGAAGACAGGTTTGGGGTCCGTTTCCGGTTTCACGTCAGCGCGTGGTGACGTTGACGAAGGTTCAGCTGTATCAAGTTGGCTTGAGGGGCCTCCTAATGTTGCCGCGCCTAATTGCTCCGCCAGTGACAGTCCGAGTCCCGCATCGAGCGCGTCTTCCCCCGTGTCTGTTCTTTGATCGGACTGAGGAAGTGCAGCCTCGTCTGACTTCACTTCAGGCGGTTTGGCCTCAGACGGGCTATCAAAAAAATCTCGAGGCGGACGAGGTCCGAGGAACTGATAGTACATGCACTCCATTCGGCCATTGAACAACTTACGCCGCCTTGTTGCCCGTTTTTCGACTACCTTTTCAAATCGATCGTAACTCGTGATGACGAACAAAGACCACGTGGGCAATTTTTGCATCACCGATGGGAATTGCTCGTAAAGCGGTATCAATTCTTCCTGCTGTTGCAGACGTTCGCCGTAAGGCGGGTTAGTCACAAGGCAGCCGTACTCTCGTTCATGCTCAAGCGACTCAAAAGGCTGCATTTCAAATCGGATTTGCTGCTCAACGCCCGCAAGTCGCGCATGATAACGCGCCATGCTCAACGATTCCTCATCGGTGTCAGCGGCAAGGATGTTCATCTTGATATCGCGATCGATCGAGTCCCGCGCTTCATTGCGGCACTGTTTCCAAGTGTCAAAACTGATCTGGTGCCAGCCGCTTGAGGAGAAATCTCGGTTGATGCCGGGAGCGATTTTCATTCCCATCATGGCCGCTTCGATTGGGATCGTCCCGGTTCCACAAAAAGGATCGACAAATGCGCGTTCTGGTTTCCAGACCGTTAGATCCACCATGGCGGCGGCAAGTGTCTGTTTGATCGGGGCTGGCCCCATCAGCTTCCGGTAGCCACGTTTATGGAGGCTGTCGCCAGTTGTGTCGATTGTGATCGTGGCCTCGTCATTGAGCAGTGCCACCTCAACCTTGTATAGCTCGCCTGTTTCTTCAAGTGTTTCTGTTTTGTGGAAGTGTTGCAGGCTTTCCACCAGTGCCTTTTTGGTGGATCTTTGAACGGCAGGAAGGCTGGTCAGTTTCGAGAGACGCGTCTTTCCCACGACAGGAAATTTTGCGTCGGCAGGAATGAACTGGGAGTAGTCAAACGCTTTGATCGTTTCGAACAGTGCCTCAAAATCAGCCGCCGGAAATCGCTGAACCTCGACCAAGACTCGGTCAGCCGTCCGCAGCCACAAATTGGTTCGACAAACGGCCGCCCAATCACCTGCAAACGAAACTCGCCCCGGCTGTGAGACACGCGGCGTATAGCCAAGAGCGATTAACTCGCGCTTCACTAGGGCCTCTAATCCGAACGCGCAGGCCGCCACCAAGGTTAATTTCGTGTCTGACATAGGCCAGATTATTCCATTCAATCCAGCCAGAGGGAAGACGCGGGCATCATTATCTTCAACGATAGAGATGCCTTACGAAAGAATTGTCTTAGAAGAGCGTACCTTATTCAGCGCACACCAAAGCGATAGACGGTCTTGTGGTGAAAATTCTCGCCTGGCTTCAACAGCGTCGAAGGAAAGTCGGCTTGGTTGGGCGAATCCGGGTAGTGCTGACTTTCAAGTGCCAATGCCGAGTGTTTTTCGAACCCACCGCTGCCCGGTTGCCCGTCCATCCAGTTGCAGGTGTAAAACTGTATCCCCGGTTGGGTCGTCAGGACCTCCATCGTACGCCCCGAAGCTGGATCATAAACGCTTGCCGCAAGGTTCAACTTTGTCAGTGTCTCGTCGCTGCGGTCAATCACGTAGCAGTGATCGTAGCCGCTTGGAGTTGTGCCGGTGTTTTCGATGTCTTCGCCGATCGGGCGAGCCGTGCGAAAGTCAAACGGCGTCGAGGTAACATTCAACAGAGTACCGGCTGGGATTCCTTCTGTATTGACTTCAACCAGTTTCCCGGCGGCAAGCATCAGCTCGTGTTCGCCAATGGTGCCCTGCCCTGCCCCTGAGAGATTCCAGTAGCCGTGGTTGGTCAAGTTGACGTGCGTCGGTTTGTCAGTGTGCGCCTGAAAATCGATAATTAGCTCATTGTTGTCGTTCAAAAGATAATCAACCGTGACGACCAGCTCACCAGGGTAACCACTGTCGCCGTCCGGGCTAGTGATTGAGAACCTGACTCCAACCGAGTCATCATTCTTCAACATTTCTGCTTTCCAGATCTTGCGGTTAAACCCTTCTGGCCCGCCGTGCAGGTGATGTTTTCCGTTGTTGATGGGGAGGGAGAACGATTGCCCGTCGATTGAAAATTTGCCATCGCTGATGCGGTTCGCGTAGCGGCCAACCGTCGCACCGAGGAATGCTTGATTTGCTTCGTAGCCAGCCATGTCGCTACAGCCAAGAGTGACATTGACAGATTTGCCGTCGCGGTCAGGAGCGTTAACTGAGACGATCGTTGCACCGTAGTCAATCATCACAACGGAGTATCCGTTGGAGTTGGTGCAAGTGAATTGGTTGACTGCTTCCCCTGCTTCGGTACTGCCAAAGCTGTTCTGAGAGATTGACATTTCGGTGGAGAGCTGTATGTGGGAAGGCTTGTAACTCGTCGTTGTTTTGGAGGTTTGGGCGACATGACTGACGTCGGTTGGTGTGTCGCCAACATACACCGTCGAAAAACATCCAATGACAAATGCAACAATGCATAACGCAAACTTCATACATGTCTCCATTAGTGGCTCGACCACTCGCACATTCAGCTCAATCGTTGAGCCCCAAAAGTTATTAAAACGGTACTGGCCGAGAATTTGGTAAGCCAGAAGCGGTCAAAATTTCGTTTCAGGTGTAAGTGGCTCTCTGGTACAAGTTTTGTTTAATGAATTGCGGCGGACTTGAACTGATCCATTGAACAATCGAGTTAAGACAACCCGTTCAACGGAAGAGTCGAAGTCTCATTCCGACGCAAAACTACAATTCCATGTTGAAAACTTGTCAGGATTGTTTGCTAAAAGTGAGTTTTACGCAAGGCTTTTAAGGGAAAAACGCGAAATCTCATTCCGGGACTTTCAACAAACATTTGTGCCGCAAATCAGAAGTTGAAACGGCAGTTTGAATTAGTGTGAGACGAGACAACTTTAACGATAATTGTTGGTGCGCGAGTTGTGGTTACTTGCTTTGCAGCAAATAAGCCACGACGTTGGCCACTTCATCGGCCGTTTTCACCAAACCAGCCGGCATCGCAGAAATTCTACTTTCTTTCTTCTCTTCGATGTCTTCTTTCGCAATCTTGACACGCGTTGTGTCGGATTTCATCACCGTCACGCTGTCCTTCGTTTCCAGCATTAACTGAGCCGATACGGGATTGGATGCTTGCAGACGGAAGTGCGCGTAGACGCTGGAGTTATCCATCGCGCCGTACACTTTGACGAACTCAATATACGAGCCATAGCCTTGCTCGTTCCGCTTTTGTTTTTTCCACTGGTACTCTTTGCCGCCGACCTTGATCGTCGCCGCGAAACTCAATGTCGTAGACCCACGTGTGCTCAGGAAACTCGTAAACTAATTCGCGCGGTTTCCAAGTCCCATCGTCGTAGGGCTTGAGCACAAACTGCTTCCGCCTGTCATCGACGAACAACTGGTTCTGGCTATCGCATTTGACCGCCAGATACGAATCGTCGGGAATCGAATCGATTAAGCTGCGGCTCAAGTGATCGTCAGGCAGCGCGTAGTCGGACAGATCGGCTTCGGATTTCGTCGTTGCCTCAATCAGACCCTTATTTCCCACGCCAGCCGGATCGTTGGGATCGCTGGGAGCGCTGGGATCGTTCAGCGCGGCTTGGGGCGTCGGTGTGGAGAAAGAGATGAAAAGCAACAGCATCGAAAACCGCAGCATGGTTGGATCTTTAGCAGTGCACGTGAAATGAAGTTCGCATTGTGCGTCAGCGAGATTGCCAAATAAAGTTCCGCTTTGAGTGAAGCGGAGAACATTGCTTCAAAAAAAAATAGTTTCAGCGCGCTGCGGCGAGTTGGCACAATCTTGATTGAGCAAAGACAATCGGCCTACATTACCTCTGTCTTCGTTCGCCTAACTTTTTACCTAAGCACCCGGCCATAAGTTTCCAATTGAAAAAGGAACCGTGGCTAGTGCCAAAACGGCTAATGGTGTCTGAAAACTTATGACCGAGTGCTTAGGTGTTTGGTTCCCTCACAAACGCCCTGCTTTCAAAAAGATACCTTGCTTTCCGAGAGGGACCTTGCTTTCCAAGAGGGACCTTGCTTTCCAAGGGCGTTTCATGCATTCTGGCAGCGACAGCAAGGCGTTTTTCTTGTTGTTCTCCTTACGAATTACACGAAAGAGAGTACTTTGTATCTACGTTTATCTTCAGTCGCGTTTCTGATTCTCGTTTTGGCTGTTTGCGTTGCTTCGCAAGCTGAGGCGCAGAGTAATCTCCAGCGCTTTGATAATTGCCGATTCGTGGAAGCCGACTGGGCTGACGGAGATAGCTTTCTGGTTAAAAACGCCTTGGGCGAACAATTTACACTTCGCCTATATGGTGTTGATTGTCTGGAAAGTCAGGTCAATGACGACTCAGACGCGCGGCGACTGCGCGGACAAAGACGCTATTTTGGAATTTCAGGCTACGGCGGAAACTCGCTTGCTTCGATTGGTGCCGCGAAAAGGATGGGCGAGGAGGCGAAAGAGTTTGTCGTCGCCGAGCTAAAACAACCTTTCACGGTGTTCACGGCATTCGCTGACGCACGCGGTGACGGAAGGTACAAACGCTACTATGGCTTTATCACCACCAGCAACGGCAAAGACCTCGCAGAACAGTTGGTTCGCCTAGGCCACGCACGAGCGTTTGGTGTCAACCGCAGTACGCCCGATGGAAAAACTCGGGACGAACATCGAGAGTTGTTGAAGGACCTTGAGTTCCAAGCCGCGATACGTGGTGTAGGTGTTTGGAAGATTACCGATTGGGAGTCATTGCCCGAGCAACGACGTGCCGAACGCGAAGAGGTGGCCGAACTGAATTTGGCCAAAGGCATTCCGCAACCACTCGATCTAGACGCGAAGATAAAGCTTAACTCGGCACCGCGCGATGTGATTATGCGGTTGCCGGGGGTTGGCGAGGCCATCGCCAACCGCATTATTGAGGGCCGTCCCTATAAATCCATCGAATCGGTCATCGAAGTCGATGGCATCGGAAGCAAGAAACTGGAACAGATTCGGCCGTTTCTGATTTTGGATAACTCGTGGGTCGATTTGCCGGCACGGTGAACGACGTAGGTGCGTTTGTAAAGCGCACCCCGCCGAAAATTCGGTTGTCAAGATAACCGCCGAGTCTAGTGTCTGTCGGTAAACCTATCTTGACCTAGTTTCGGTTTGCCGGAAGGTCCAATTTTGGATGAGTTTTTTGATGGCGACAGGGGAAGGTCGGGCTTTGGGCTGTCAAACAGGTAATTTCCGTCGGTCCAGCGCAG
>CALKXO010000074.1 GCA_938003615.1 uncultured Pirellulaceae bacterium
TATGTTTGGTGTTGCATGATTTTTATCGCGCGCTCACTGGTGCAGTGTGAGGCGTTAACGATAGGCCGGTCAGGAACCTAGACAATTCTACTTCGGTGTTTGCAGCTTTCCGTCATGAATGCGGTTGCGAGTGCTGCGGCACTGGACTAGTTGAAAGGCCTCGTTGCCTCGGCCATTACGAAAGTTTTTTTTCGCGTTTCGTCTAGGGGTCTTTCAGAGCTGAGTTAACATGTGGTGGGATTCGCCAGAGTTCCTCATCAGCCAAGGATTTCCGGGAAAATTCACTTCGCCTAATTGATCATTTTAGCTTTGACAAACCACTAGTACTTGCCGTTGGTGCCGAACATCGCCTCTTTGGAATGACGAGGCCGCACGCGCACACTGTGGTCCGGTTCTCCCGTCACCCGATCAAATTCATCAGGCGTACGGCGACTTGGTAAGTAGTCTGCCGTTTCGGCACTCCACTGGTCCATCGCAGCCATCAACTCGTCTCGGACTGATTTCCAAGCTGGATCATCGATGCGATTTTGGAGTTCACCCGGGTCACGCTGCAGGTCGAACAGTTCCCATTTCGGGCGCGGAGCCACAAAACAACCGCGCTGATGTTCAGGAAGTTTATTCTCCTTCTCTAGTTTCAACATGTTTTGCCAGCTCAATCCACGACCGGCATCCGCCGATGGCGTTGACGGCAAATCGGGATAGTCATTTCGAATCAATTTGTAACGTTGCGTCATGATGCTGCGCGCGTGGTCTTCGTAGTCATGCCAATGGTCTTCGGCAAAAGCGTATTTTCTGTGTGCAAGTTTTGGGTTGCTCAACACGCTGACGAAATCCATGCCTTTGGTTGGGAAGGGAGTTGCCGGTTTCACGCCTGCGAGGTTCAAAAAAGTCGGCGCGATGTCGACGGCACTTACCAATGCGCTGGTCGTTTCTCCCGGTTTTACTTTTGCGGGCCAACGAACGATCCATGGCGTTCGAATGCCACCATCGTAAAGCGATGTTTTGTCGCGTGGAAAAGGACGTCCGTTGTCGCTGATGAACAGAATCATCGTGTTGTCAGCAACGCCCTGCACTTCTAGCTTGTTTAGAACTTTTCCGACGTAGCCGTCCAGTCGACCAATCTCGTCGTAGTACAACCGCAAGTCCTCACGCACGTCAGGCGTGTCGGGAAGATGCGGTGGCACGATCACATCTTCTGCACGATGCGGAGGATCGAGTGAACCTGCGGTGTATTCCCGGTGCGGATCAAGTGCCGCCAGCCACATGAAAAACGGCTTGTCTTTTGGACGCTCGTCGAGAGCCTTTTCCCAGTCCTCGCATCCGCTGGGTTGGGAAGCAACCATCTTGGGCGGCTGTCCATCAACGCCTGATGGCAATACAAATCCAGCTTTGGAGGCTTCGTAGATTTTGTCAAAATCAACTTTCACCGCGTCGCCCAAGTGCCACTTACCTGCCGCAGCGGTGTAGTAACCGGCCTGTTTCAATTCGGCGGCAAAGGTACGGCTGCCCTCTGGCAACGGCCAGTGCAACTGCTCAGCGCCAGTGTTGTGCGGGTACTTGCCGGTCAAAATGCTTGAGCGCGAAGGACTGCACGAGTTCGTCGTTAGATACGCATGCCAAAACGTGAGGCCGTCCTTTGCCAGAGAGTCGATGTGTGGCGTACGAATCGCTGGATGGCCGTACGCTCCACAGTCATCCCAATTCATGTCATCAGCAATGATCAAGACAATGTTGGGCTTGGAGTCGGCAACGTGCGGTTCGTTAGCAGCTGCAGTTGCAGTTGCAGTTGGCATAAGCAAAACCAAAGCTGTTAAAAGGCACAATTTTTTGAGTGTTGATCGCATGACGTTAGTGGGGTGTTAAGTTTGATCGTTTGTATTGAAATACTTTTGGTGCTATCCAATAAGCCTACTCTTATTGCTGGACCATTTGCACCCACCATGGGGATTTGCCGGTTTCTACCGTCGAAAGATTTTTCATTTTTCCATCATCGCCGATACCGAAGACGCGCAATTTGTTTGACTTTTGGCCCGCCGCCACAAGGAAGTCGCCGTAAGGTGAAATGTTAAACGAGCGATTTGCAGGAACGGATGGCGAATGTTCGAGCAGAGTCAGTCCTCCCGATCTCTCATCGATCGAGAACGTGGCGATTAAATTGACGCCTCGGTTGGCAATGAAAACGAACTTCCCAGAGGGGTGCACCTCGATATCCGAAGTTGATTTTCTCCCCTCGTGTTCTCCCTCTGGCAGCGAGGAGTGAGTTTCCAACACGCTCAGTTCGCCCGTTTCTCGATCCATTCGGTAGTTTGTCACGCTACTACCTTTTTCATCGCTTCCGTAGGCGTGGCCGTTGGTGGGGTGAAACCACAAGTGTCGAGGGCCTCCGTCGTCAACGCGAATCAATTTGGGCGTTTTGCAGGGGGTCAACGTTCCGGTGGTAGGATCGAAACCAAATTGGAAAATAGCGTTGGGGCGCGTGTGCGAGACAAACACAAATTTTCCGGACGGGTCGATCGTAATACAGTGGGCCCGTTCATCGGTGGCAAACATCTGGTGTGGTGAGACGGCGAGTGTTTCGTCGTCTTCGATTTTGTGAACCGCTACTTTTCCGGCCTTATAGTAAGAACTGAGTAGGAACTTTCCTGTAGGGTCGAGCGTTAAAAAGGAGGGCGTGACACCAACGTTTGTTTCTCCCAAGAATTTCAGTTGAGCGTTGTCTCCAATCGAAAAAGTTGCGATCGAATTGCTCGTATCCATCGCAACGTAAAGACGCGTCGATTCTCTGTTGATGACAGAACAGCCTGGCTTGCCAGAGACCGACGTCTCGCTGGAAATGGAAGGTGTCCCATCGTTTGGGTCAATTTTGTACACGACTATTTTCTTGTCACCGCTGACCGAAATGATCGCATAAGTCGAATGGGGCTGCTCTTGCGCGTCTGCGCGAGTGACCAACGCTGGAACGAATGCCGAAGCACCGATGACCGTCAGACTACAGACAGCGATGAGGAACCTAAATGTTTTGCCGCTCATAATTGAAAAAGATCCTCAATGACACCAGTCGCGTCTCCAAATGAATCAACGTTGATTCCGGAACCGCGAAGCACACTCAGCCAGAGATTGCACAGCGGCGTTTTCGGATCGTCCATCACTAGGTGCCTACCCTGACGGAATCCAGCTCCACCGCCGGCGATCAACGTCGGACAGTTTTTTAACGTATGAACGGAGCTGAGGTTGGTGCCGAAACTGACGGCACAATGATCAAACAGGCTGGAGCCATCGGGTTCTTTCGAAGCTTTCAATTTGTCGAAAAATTCTGACAGGAGTTTTGCGTGTCCCGTATCACGCTTCTCTGACACTGTCCTGCGCTCGCCTTCAGAATAGTGGCTCATGCTGTGGGCACTCATCGTCGCGCCTTGGCTCTGAATCATCCTGTTGGCCGGCATGCGGTACGTAAACACGCGCGATGCGTCGACTTGCATGGCGGCGACCATCAAGTCATACATCATGCGGATTTCAGCGACGCCTTCGAGATCGCCGGGCTCCTTCAATTTCGCTTTCGGAGTTTTCTTTTCGATGCCCAGCCATTTTTCTTCCTTGGATAATCGGACTTCAATCTCACGAACCGACTGGAAGTACTCGTCCAGTTTCTGATTGTCGGTACGGTTGAGCTTTCTTTCGATTGATTTCGCATCGGACATGACTGTGTCAAGAACGCTGCGCTGCTCGTTGAGAATCTTTTGACGTTGCGCTAAGGGCGTCGAATCTTTGGAGAACATCTTGTGAAAGGCTGCGACGGGAGTGTCTAGGCCAGCGACAGGTTTACCCGACCGGTTCCATGCGAGAGATGAGCCAGGGCCATGCCCGTCTTCACCCGCCCCTTTTGCCGTCAGCTGAATGGAGGTGAATCGCGTTTTTTTGCCCAGCGCTTCTGCGGCGACTTGGTCGACCGAGACAGTGTTGTGGAAACTTTGCCCCGGAATTGCATATCGATTTGCACCGGTCAACCAAAACGTGCTGCCCGCGTGGCCGTCTGCAGAATACTGGTGCATCAGATTCTGAATGATCGTGATGTCTTTCTTGTGCTTCTTCAAAGGTTTGAGAATTTTTGGCAGTTCATAGTTTTCGCCCACGGTAGCCGTGTCCGGGTACCAGCGATCAGCAGTGACCCCGAATCCCATCCCCAGGAAGACCATGCGTTTGGGAGGCGCAGCGTTTGTGATAATCGATCCAGCCGAAGCGGTATTGGCAAACGGCTGGAAACCTAACGAAGGTAAAAAAGGCAACGCGATTGCGGCCGTGCTGCTGCGCAGAAATGTGCGGCGCGAATTAGTGTTACTCATGTTGTTCCTTGAACTGGTGGTTCATCGGGATCGAAATAGTTTTGATTGAATCAACGCATGGACGGATTCGCCAATATTATAGCCACTGTTTTGAGTGGCGTTGAGGATTTCGTCTGCTAGATCCTGATCTGTGAATCCGAAGGGACGTCCCAGACCATACTCAATAAGTGATTCGGTAAATCCACGTGCGAAATCATCTTCGTGTTTGGCGATTTCATCGCGTAGGCCGAAGAAGTCCGAAAAACGCGAACCGCCGGGAAATTTTCCGCTGGGGTCAATTTTAAATTCGATTTCCTTAAGTCGCTTTTCTCGTTTGCCCGTTTTTACTTTGACGGTCTCTGTAGCTCGCCATTGCCCGGCAGCATCAAAGTTTTCCAGCCCGAATCCGATAGGATCAATTTTTTGATGACATTGAGCGCACTGAGGTTGTTCCTGATGAGCCCGTTGAAGCTCTGGCCCAGACAAAGGCTCGCCATCGAGACGACTTAACTGAGGAACGTTCGGCGGAGCTGGCGGCGGAGGATTGTTGACGAGGTGGCGAAGAACCCACGCTCCGCGTTCAACCGGAGAGGAACGCACGCCATCGGAACCCATGCAGTGGACGGCGGCAGTGCCAAGTAGTCCGCCACGAATCGACTTCCGCGGCAACGAGACTTTGCGAAACTCATGCCCTTTGACTTCCGGCAAGCCATAGTAGTCAGCCATCAAGTCATTGACGACGGCGAAGTCTGACTTCAAGAGCGTCTTCAGCGGTAGGCCTTCATCCAACATCAGTCCGACGGTCGAGAAAATTTCTTCACGTGCGTTGGCGCGAACGGCATTGTCAAATGTAGGGAAGTCGCGTCCTTTGAACTGGAACATATCGATTCGTTCCATCTCCAGCCATTGATGAGTGAATCCTCGAACGAAACGATCTGATTTTTCGTCCGCCAACATTCGTGTTGTTTGCTTCCGCAGAATGGCTGGGTCGGACAGCATGCCTGTTTTAGCCAATTTCATTAATTCCTTATCAGGAGACGTGCTCCAGAGAAAGTACGATAGACGCACAGCCAGATCGTAATCGGAAAGTAGCGTGTCGCCAGCTTCACTCGCCTTAGGTTCGACCATGTAGAGAAAGCTAGGTGACGAAAGCACGATAGCCATTGGCTCGATCATTGAATCCTTGACGTTAAGTTTTTTCGCGCGTTGAGCTTGATAGTGCCCGAGCAGTTTGTCTACATACTCCTCGGTCGGTACCCGGCCTCGGAAGGCTTCTTCTGCGAAATGCTTCAGGGCTGCTCTGGCATATTTCTTTTCGCTCCAACTCTTCGGTCGGTCTGGCAACATTGTTGGGAGCAACTTTGAATCGACAGGTTCTGGTCCGATCAGCTCAGCCCAGTCCACCCAAACGCCAGGCGGCGTGCCGATGCCGTTCTTTTCCATGTCTACTGTCCAAAGATTTTTATCGCCGCGGTCTTGGTGTGAGCGCTGATGAATCCGATAGCTTAACTTTTCTCCCGGCCGATGCTCAAACGTGAACTCGACGATTTCCGGATCGTCTAAGGTGCCGTCGACCTTTCGCCAGCCAAGATGGTTGCGGCGTTTACCAAGCCCGGACGTGAATTCCACGTACTGGAAACGCTCGGGCGCATCCTTGTACGCCGCCGCACGCATGCGAATTGTGTATTTGCCATGCTCCGCTGGGCCCAGCGTCGGTAGTTTCACGGTTGTCATGCCACCATATTTAATCGTCATGATCAAAGTTGCACCCGTTTGGGTTTCCGGTCGGGCAATGTACTCTTCAACCTGAGGCAACCACTTCCTCATATTAACCAGTTGTTTTTTCGCCTGATACTCATCCAGCATGTCGAACGCCGATGGTGGCTTCTCAGATTGAGCAGCATACGCTTCGGCATTGGCCTGCTTGCGTTTGAGTTCTTTGACGACTCCTTCGTAGTGAGGCGTATAATACTCTTCCGGTTCAATTCGTCTCGTTCTTGATTTACGCTTCGGCGGATACATCGCCAATTTGAGAGCGCCACGTGCTACGTCAAGATACTGCTCAAGCTGGTCGCTGGAAAAGAACAGTGATGCGCCGGTGGTGTCGAATCCCTCGTTTGCTTGGTCGTCGGGCAAATTGGAGACGTCAGGTCGAATTCCAGTCAATGCTTCGAGCGTGTTCTGATACTCGCGCCTATTCAGGCGTCGCATCGTGATGACGCCGCCACTGTCACTGAGGATTTTCCGAGCCAGCACCATCTCACTGGAGAGTGCGTCTAGAAATTCCAGTTTCGCTTTGTCGGCGATAGGCTGGCTGTCTTCGGGAGGCATTTCGCCAGAGTTGATCGCGTTGAGAACTTTCGCCCAACGTTCGGCCGTTCCGATGTCTTTACTGATCTCGAACGGGATGGCTTCGAGGTCAACGGAACCTTCTTGCGTATCAGAATCGTGACAGTCGTAGCAGTACTTTTTGAATACGTCCGAGTATTTCTGCGGCATCGCGGCCGTTCTGTGCACCAGTTCCTGTGCACTTGCTCGGTCGCTGATTACGAGTGGCACAAACAAACAGATTGAACAAAAAGAGGCCCAAAGGGAAACCAGCATCAAAGTAGATCCGATGTGTTTTTCCTTTTCATTTTCCGCTTGGACGGGTACGGTAGTTCTCACAGCTCTTATCATCTAAATGGGATGCTTTCAGCAATCGATTTATTGTCTTCCAGGACGACTTTTGATGTGTTCCGCGCGTAACCCTATCGCCGCTGCTCGCCCTAGATTATATGGTCCGCAAAATCCTATATTTTACCGCTTTATTTAATTTGTCGCCGTTCAGGCTTACTTGACCGCGTTGATATCCAAGACGCGTTGTAGGCGCGTGCGTACGGCTTCCGTTTCTGTGGTGTCGTCTTTGGCAAGAATCGGATGCTGCTCGAAAATGTCAGCATCAATGTCGTACAGTTTACCCGTCTGGTAAAGCTTCCAACGTCGATCGCGCGCAGACACATGCAACCTAAAACGGTCCTTGTCCCAACCTGGTCGCGGATCGTAGAAGGCGTAGATTGCCTCACGCTGTGGAGCATTAGAAACCGGATTAACGCAGCCCGGATAGAAGCTAATGCCATCAAGTCCAAGATTCTTCTCCAACGGCTGGCCAGCGAAGTCCAAAAGCGTTGGAATGAAATCGACTGAATCAACCAACGCTTGCGAAACCCCGACATGCACTCGGTTGGGCCAGTTCACAATCAGAGGAACGTGAGTTCCCGCGTCGGTCGGCATGGCTTTGCCGCCTTTGACGGGGCCAGCTGTTGTTTGCGTCGTGATGTCCAAATGCGTGCCGTTGTCGCTGTAAAAAATGACGACCGTATTGTCTCTCATTCCAAGGTCATCGATCTTTTTGACAACCTTGCCAACACATTTGTCCATGTACTGAACCATGTCTTTGAAGTTCTTTGTGTCAGCGGTCAGACGTTCTTCTGGTTTGCTGTTCCAGTCTTCACTGTCGGGCGTCAACGTCATCGGCCAGTGCGGCAGTGCCATCGGCCAGTAAACGAAGAACGGTTTGTCACTGTCTTTTTGCGCGGTGATATAGTTGTTGATGTAGTCGACCCACATGTCGGGACCGTACTTGCCCGGGGCGTGCTTGAGTTCACCATCTTCCAGCCAAGTTGGATCGGCATACCGAGAGCCTTTGTCTTCAGTGTGTAACGAGTGAAACAAACTGTAGCAGTCGAAACCTGCGTCTTTCGGATGCAGTCCTGTCCCCCGCCGTTTTTCTGCTCCGGGATAGTCCGGCGGATCGTAGCTTTGCAACTGCCACTTGCCCGCGATGCAACTGCGGTAGCCAGCCTCCACCAAGTAGTGCCCGATGGTTTTCGAGTCTGGTGGTAGGATGCCGAAATACAGCCAGTTCCGATTGTTGTGCAAGCCCGTCATCAATTGTAGACGCGTATTGGTACACAGCGGTTGCGAGTGGGCGTGAGCAAACCGTAATCCGCTTTCAGCCAACGCGTCGATGTTGGGCGTCGCGTAGTCGGTGCCGCCATAGCACTCAATACCTTCAATGCCGATGTCGTCGGCCATGATCAACACAATGTTCGGTGGCCTGTTTTCATCAGCAGCGCAGGTCGTACTGGCGAGTGTCTGAGATGCCAGTAGAAGAAAACAAGCTGCAAAAATACTGCACTGCCCGACGAGGCACCAGGAAGTTGAATGGACAAGTTTATTTGATAACATTGTCACCACCGTTTTCCTTTTGTTGAATCGTCACTGGCCAACCAGCGAATTGATTAGTGGCTTTTCCATCGGTGGCGTCGATTTGAAATCGAAAGGACTCTAGGTAGTACGTCTTGGCTTGAGTGTCCATGGTGATCATGCCAAACCCGCTGCCTTTTTGGTGGGCCAATTCATAGCGGTTCTTTTTGGTGCCAACTTCTGGATCACCTGCGGCGTAGACGTAGACGAGATTTCCAAAACCGTCCGTGTATTCGCCCGTGTTGGGCAAGCCGTGCTCCGGTCGGTTGTTGTGCGGCATTCCAACACGCTCCGGATTCCACCAGCGCGGGTAGCCGGCCGAAATCGCAGGGGTACAAAAGGACCAACAACTATCGCGCTGTTTATCGACGCCGTACTGTACCAGCGTCGTCAAATGCTGATCGCCATTGATGTGGAGAGGCATCCCCTTTCGAATAATCTTGATTGCATTGTCGCGCGCTGTTTGCGGCCAAGCACCTGAATCGAGATCGCCTTTTAAATAGCCGTCGAAGCCTCCGTGATGTGTCGCGACCCCAGCAAAAACGGTTTGGCTCAGCAACACTTTCAGCTTGTGTCCTCGCCAGTCATCCACCCAGTGCTTGAGAAAGTCTTCCTGCCGCTGTCCCAACAGAACCAAGCCGGGCTTGTCTAGTTTGGATGTATCGAAATCTTTGTCCGTCACATGGTCTTCACGGCCGCCACCCGTTTCGACTCTCTCGGGGCCGCTTTTCCACTGGCGGTCACCAATGATCGCAAAGCTCACATCGCCGTACACCATGTCGCCGTAATAAACGCTGATACCTTGACCGACGGGCGTTGGATCGTAGAAATCCGGATGATGGGCGCAGTTCGTCGTGTGCACGACGTTCACCATTTCAGCCGGTTCAATGTAGCCTCCAAAACTGGAGGTGCCTTTTTCCTTGTCCTTCATCGGAGCGCCGGCTTCACCCCAGATGTTTCCTTGAAAAACATCGTGGTCATCCGGCAGGCAGATCGTCGGTGCGTTCTTCATTGCGTGGCGGAACGACCAACCATGCATGTAATACTTGCGAAGGTAATTCAAAATCGCCCGATCGGCGGGAGATCGGATCAAACCAAATCCGCCGTGGTCTTCGTACAGTTGGTCGCCGGAAAAGTACAACATGTCCGGATCGAGTCGCAGGAGATTTTCACAGACCGGAGCGTAAGGGAAACCGTAGTCCTTTTGGCAGGTCAGCGCCCCCAATCGTAATGGCCGACCGGCAGGGTTGGCTTTAATGTTCCCTTCCCAGGTCGATTCTTTGGTCGAACCGTCGCGCTGAAGTTCTCTGTAGACGACTTTGTACGGCCTTTCGTTTTTTTCATCCCAATTGGCAATGCGGAAGGTCGCCGTCCACGCCTTAGGATGTAGCTTCTCCGTCCCCAGCGATTCCCATTGGCCATTTTTTTGGACCCAAAGTTCGATGTCTTTGTTGTCGCCTTCCCCCAGCGGCCCCGTGAGGGCGCTCAGCTTCATAACAAACCCTTCGTCGCTGCGTGAATCGGAGAGCGAATACATGGACCACAGGATCGGGCCAAACTGATTGGCCTCAGTGACTGTAAACGCGTCGCCGGACACCGTCCAGTTACTGAATCGATAGCGACTGCCCTGATTTGGATTCTTCTTTCTGCGATTTCTCTTGCCGCCACCTTTGACGAAATTGTTGAAGATCGCAACATTTCCCAGAAGCATATCGGCGGCCACTTCGGTTGTCAGACGGCCTAGTTCTGAGTCATCAGCGCCCGTTGCGACGATCGTTAACTCGTACACGCTCCCCTTTGCAGCATTGGGTTTGCCGGTCAGGCGGAGTGTCATGTTCTTCGGATTGGCTAATCCATCGATGGCTTTGGATTGTTGCCCTAGTACAAGTTTGCCGTCCGCAATTCCAGCACGCAATCCACTTCCGGCAAAGCAGTTACTGCGGTATTCATTGATGTCGCTGCGGATACCGATCTTGAATCCGGCACCAGTGTCCAATTTTCGAGTCTCGATCTGATCGATGATCACCGACATTTCGAACTGGCCGCCGGTGTTGGTCAGTTGATGCGTCAGTAAATGAACGTTGCGGTTGCCGCCTGTAGAAGCACACTCGGCCCCTCCATCGACAACCTGCCAGTCCTCCATCGGGTTCGCCCAGCAATCGCCGCCAAGAAAGACACGATCCTGCATCTGGCTCCAGTCAACCGTTTTCTCGTTCGCTTTCTTTTCGTTCGTTTTCTTCTTGGCAGTTTCTTCTTGTGCTGCGTTTGCTTTTGGTAGATTGAAAATTGCAGTGCCAAGCGTTGTGCCGAGGGCCAAGAATTTTAGTGCTAAACGTCGAGTCAAATTAGTCATGAATGTTCCGCAGTAGGGGGCGTATAGGTAACCGGATTTGCTTGGTCCACAGGACTTATTGTTGCCGGTTCTTATTGATTATCTTTTTTAAGTAGTCGAATCGTGGATTAACCGGCGGCGTGCGAACGTCTTTTAACAAATCGCTCATTGCGCTAACGGTCTCTGGATGAGAGGTTGCCACGTTGTTCGTTTCGCCGGGGTCGGAGGACAGATCGTAGAGCTCCAGCGGGGAGTTAGGATCGACGGACGCATTGTAACGAACGGCTTTCCACTTGTCTTTGCGAATCGCGATCCGTCCTTTCTTCCACGGGAATTCCCAGTAAAGAAATTTGTGGGCAGGTTGATTCGGCTGGCCCAATAAAGTCGGCAGCATCGACACGCCGTCGGTATTGTCTGATTCAGGTAAAGCCTGGCCGGTTAGCGCTGACATCGTCGGCAGAAAATCCCAGAAAGCCGAGATGTGGTCTGAGGTTCCACCTGCCTCGATGACGGACGGCCACGAGGCGATCATTGGCACGTGCATGCCGCCTTCGTACAAATCGCGTTTGTTGCCTCTCAGGTCTCCGTTGGAATCAAAGTAGTCAGGGTCGTGACCGCCTTCGACATGGGGGCCATTGTCAGAAGTGAAAATAATCAACGTGTTTTCAGCGATGCCAAGCTGCTCTAACTCTGCAACAATTTCGCCAATGTAATCGTCTAAGACATTGACCATGCCGGCAAAGGCAGCCCGGGGTTCAGGTGCCGGATTGTAGTAACCTTCGTTATACGGTGTTTCTTCACCGTACTTGCCGCTGTGCCTTTTCATGTATCGCTTAGGCGCGACCATGTCGGCGTGCGGTTGGATGGCTGCGTAGTAACAAAAGAACGGACGATCTTTGTTCTCACGAATAAAATTTATCGCTTGCGTTTGAATCAGATCGGGGGCGTACTGCCCCCGTTTCTCGGCCACGTTTCCAAACAGTAATTCGCGCTTGTTATCGCTCCACAAAAACGCTGGGTAGTAGCTATGGGCGATGCGTTGGCAGTTGTAACCGTAGAATCGATCGAACCCCATCTTCAAAGGCTCACTGGCAGTTTCCGGCGCTCCTAATCCCCATTTGCCAAAAATACCCGTGCGGTACCCAGCCTGCTGCATCAAATGAGCAACCGTGAATGTGTCGGCAGGCATCGGTTCCTGGCCTTCAGGTTTGACTTCCGCGTTGCCGCGTACTGGCGTGTGCCCCGTGTGCAAGCCGGTCATCAATGAACAACGCGACGGTGCACAAACAGCGCTGCCGGAGTAGTGCTGAGTGAAACGCAAACCGTTTCGTGCAAGGCCATCGATATTGGGGGTTTCAAAATGTTTCTGACCGTAGCAACTCAAATCGCCAAATCCGAGGTCGTCGGCCAAAATAAAGATGACGTTCGGCTGCCGTTTTCGAGTCTGTTTCTCAGACGTGGAATCCTGCGCCTTGCAGTGCGAAGCGCCGGAGACAAGGCTGCTCAGCATGACGATAATCGCTGCACTGCAAGTTAACCATCGCATTAGGTCGGCGCTGCGGATGCTGATTCTGAGTGGGGGATCGTATTTCATCAAACTACTTTTTCTTTTCGAGCTTATATTTTTTCATCCAAGCTTGTGTCTTCATCAATTCGCCTTGCTCCAGTCGCTTCCACAGTTCGGGTTGGTTGGCTTTGATGGCGTTCCGCGCCATTTCTGCTGCCAACCCTTTTTCAGGTTGACGCTTGCCGAGGTCGGCCAAACCGAGATCTTTGTGTTGCTCCTGCCATTTATCTTCCAACCCCCGCATCTCTTCCAACACGGCCGCGAATTCTGGGTTGTCGGCAAGGTTTTGCATTTCGTCGCCATCGTTATCCAGATCGTAAAGCTCTTCAGTTGGCTTAGAATCAACGAAAAATGTCATCTGTTCAGCCGAGAGTTTGCCCTCGCGTTTCAGACGCCGCATGACGTGCAAGGCTGGCCGGTTAATCTCAAGGTAGGCTTGGTCGGTCGCCCATGGCACCTCCGGCATGTAGTTTTTGATGTATTTGAATCGCTTCGTCGTGACCGAGCGCGAACACTCATCGATCTCGTCCCAGATATCACGAGCGGACCTGACGTAATCGCGATACCCGGGATTGGCTACACCAAAAATTGGCTTGGACGTCATGTACTCGGGGATCTTTGCACCGGCCAACTTCAAGACCGTGGCTGAGATATCGGTCGTGCAGACCATGTCATCGACGACGGTACCTGCTTCTACGATACCAGGAGCCCAAACAATCATTGGAACGTGAATGCCAGTCTCTTGGAGATACCCTTTCCCACGCAAGTTACAGCGCCCATTATCGGCGATGAAAATGACGATCGTGTTCTTATCCAACTTCTGCTCACGCAGTCTTTCCATCAACTGACCAACTTCATTATCCATGTACTCGACCGTGTCCAAATAAGCCGCCCAGTCGTAGCGGATTTCCGGCGTGTCAGCGAAGTAGGGAGGCAATTCAACGTCGTCGACCGAAACAGGATGTTTTGATTCAGCCCGAACGTCGTTCCACCAGTCTCCCCGATGGGTCACCTGTAATTGGATCTGGTTGAAGAATGGTTGGTCGGCCGCGGTGAAGTCTTCCATTTTGTCAAACAGCCCAAAATGTTTGATGCCATCGTAGGGGCCGACGAGGTTGTGTTTGAAATTACAATCTGTTTTCCGACCTTTGCCACGCACCAGCGAATTGCCCAGCAGGCAACTGTAACCCGCGTCACGCAAGAAAGACGTGATGGGTTTATAGGGAGCGGCCAAAGGCAAATCTCGATTGCTGCGATGGTGATGGGCGTTGATGACGGTTTGGTGTACGCCCACCATCATGGCCGATCGATTGGGTGAACAGATCGGGTTGGAGCAATAGGCCTTGGTAAACATGGCGCCTTCTTTGGCCATCTGATTCAGGTTGGGCGTTTTGACGCCCGCCATGCCGTTGCACTCCAGATCCAGTCCCATGTCCTCGGCCATCAACCAGATGATGTTCGGTTTGGTCGGAGCCGGATTCGCTTTATCCTCTGCCGTTGCCGTGGAGGAAGTTATCGTTGCTGAAACTGCAAAACAGAAAACGGCAGCGCTGACGCGCAGTACAACAGACAGAGGGCAAGAGCTTATTCGCATGCGGGAAACCTTCGTGGATAACAGTAGTGGATTATCTCTAATCGTATGGTCCACATCTGGTCGAATCTACCACTCATAAACCAGTACTCTGCGGATCAAGCGAATGAATAAACCACGGACGATCATCTCAGTTCCGCTTTAAGATCGCGCGGGAACAAATTCCGTAGCGGACGAGGCAAGGAGTCCTTGAAATCTGTTTCGATCCTGCTGAACTCGTCGTTTACGGAGGAACGCAACAGAGCGGTTCTGTTGCCGCGGCCCTCCGGGGGGGGCGCTGAGTTTGCGTGCACTTATTCTATTTCGTTGTGATGCCCTTGTTTCCCGTCAGGTTGACGTTGGTCGTGTCGTCGGATTGCGCGACGGTGAGCGAATCTTCGAATCCCGTCGCAGCGTTGTTGTCAATTCTAACGTCGTCACAATAATAGAGATCGACTGACGGGAGTTTCATGTCCTCGGGATAGTCGGTACTGAATTCTAACTGGTTTCCAGAAATGTTGAGGCCCTTCACCGAGCGCGCTTGAGCGATTCGACCATTGAAAGTTTTGATGCGATTATTGGTGAAATTGATGTTGCGGTGGTAATGTCCCTCGCCCAGCTTTTGTTCGGACGTTAACAACGGGGCGGCCAATAGTGGGTACCTGCCTGCTCCGCCAAATCCAATGTTCTCAAAAACGTTGTTTTGAATCGTGATGTCCTCAACGGCACCCGACTCATACCATTTGTTATTGTCGCCTTCGATCAAAATTCCGTGCATCTGAGAAGAGAAAACGTTGTTCTCAATTAGGACTTTGCCTTTAGTTGTGATCAACGCGCTGCGTGCTCGATTTCGTCGGATGACATTGTTAGTCATGACCACATCCGGGTACCAACTCAGGTTTTCCATCGACAACGGCCCCTCAGCAAGCTGCTTCGGTAAATCGGCGACCTCAATCAGAAACCGGCGTTCGTTTAACGGAACAACTTTACTGACGGTTGTTTCGTGAAACGGTAAAATGGTTGTCCTAGACAACAATGCAACTTTGTCGCCTGGTTCGGCGAAGGTCAGCCCCCACTGTTGCGGGTGGCTGATCTCGCAAATAAACTGCCCTTCTCCAAGGTGTTTGTCGATTTTCACATACGCCCCGTGGACATTGATGCCGTCGTCGAGCATATGTTCGAATAAGCAATTCTCTAGCTTAACAGTTCCTTTACAACCAATGAAGTGCGTCGCGTCAGCGCGCGTGCAGACCAGTCGCTGGTCGGTTGACGTAAGTTTGAAACCGTCCAAGTGAATGTCTTCGGTACGCTCCACAATTAGCGCCATGCCACCTGCTGCAAGCACGGTCACGTTTTCGATTCGAACGTCACGCGAGTTTGCAACATGAATTGCCGGAGCGAGGCGGCTGGTTGGGTTCCGTCCGTAAGTGACGACTACGCTACCAACGGGAGGCTGCGCTTCGCAGGTCGCTTGGATTCGCACACGATTGTCGCCAAGATCTGTTGCCTTGATGGGGTACTTAAACTTCAAGTTGTATTGCTTGGTGTTATGGATCGGTGATTCTGTTTTTGGATCGAAGACTATGTTCGCCCCAATTGGGTCTTGCCAATCGTAGTGGTCGAAAAGGATCTCTCCCCCCTTAACGGTGTAGGGGAATTGAGCGCTGTCAATTTCGACGTCGATACTTTTTTTCCCACTGGCAACGACCTTTAATTCGCTTTGAAAGGGGCGCTTCCAGTCGATCGAGAAATTCTTCAGCACCGCGCCTTCTGCCCCGTCCAGCACGATTGGGCTAATTCGACCATGGAACATGAATATCGATCCACCACCATCGATCGTGATGTTCTTGCAACCGAACAATGGCATCGCCATCCGCTTAAGGCTGTTGTCGTGATTGGCCACGGCGCGATGGGTTTCCTTCGCGTTCTCCGGATAGAATTCGTATTGTCCTTTTGGAAACGACAGCGTCACGCCAGGTGTGTCTGCCAGCGTTTCGATCAATCGAACCATCTGAAACGTCACGTCCTCGCCAGGAGTAACTCCGTGATCGGCGACATTGATCGTGGTCTGTTTACCTTCGGTCTGATTGGGGGCATTTTGATTGGCAAGTAAAGAATCGCTCGCCAAGAAGGTGAGCAGCGTGGCGGTGCACAACAGGATAGAGTAAATCATACGGTTTGAAATTGGCTCAATTAAAAAAATTTGCTCGATTAAGGATAGATGCTTCGTTGAACTTAAACAAATTGCTTTTCGTGTTCCGCTTCGTTCGCGCGAGCGCTTTAGGCCTTGGGTTACGCTATTTGGGTTGTCAAAACTTTTTCGCGGAGAAAGCGGCAATTCAATTGATTCCGCATAGGGCTATAGCCGGTGGTAACCGCGCCAAAGCTCAACGCACGGCCGTTAAAACCAAACCAAACCAACTGCGACATCGTCTGGCGGCCACCCGGATAGATCGCAATTTGTTATTCGTCAACGCCACTTTCGCCTGAATCGCCGATGCTCTTTTTCAATGTTAGCCACTCAGGTTCGTAGATGCCATTCCACAGGTCTTCATATTCGTCGTCATCTTCCACTTCTAGAACCACGTCAGCAGCGACCAAGCGAATACCATCAACTCCAACAGTTTCGAACGCGACCGGCATTGCCATCTCTGGATTGACTTTTCCACCCCATTTGATTTTCAGTGGCTTACCGTCACGCTCGCTGACGAAAATCGCATCTACGTCATCTTGGCTGATGCCAAGACGCTCAATGTTCTTTTTGATGTTCGGCGATTTCAAAAACGCGGTTAGCTCTTCCTGATCTTTAGGGGCGTTCTGACCATTTCGAGAAGCGTACAGCTTGAAACAGGTACTCACGCGCGCGACGTTGGTCTTGTTTTTTTCCTTGAAAGCCGCGTGCCGATCGCCATCTCCGCAGCCAACAACGCTGAAAGTGCAAAGTGCCACAAAGAGAGCTGAAGAGATTCGAAACCTAGTCATTCTGAATACCAAACAATGGGAAAACGAAATATAAAAAAAGCCACTCCCGGGAAAGGTTCGGGAGTGGTTAAGTTTGCTCACAATCGTACTGATCGTGCTCTTAGAAGCTACTGTGATCGACGACTGCACCATCAGCTCGCATGCTGACAGCCCACCACGTGGTGTTATCGATATTCAAGGAGAACGCGTGACTTGAACCGTCAGCAAGAACTGTATTAAAGGTTCCTGGGTGAGCGGATCCAAATCCTTTTTCAAACGTTTGAGACCACCAATCGTCTTCAAGAATTCGTCGACGCTTATTGGCATTGACTTCGCTATCGGCCACTGGCCTGCTCACAAACCGATTTGAGTTATTCGTTTTGTTTACTCCCAACATGCCAAAGGAATCACCCACAACATGATAATCGTTTGATTTGACTGTTCCGCTATAACGTTGAGCGAATGCCGATTTTTCACCGTACAGCATTGTGTTGGAGGAGCCGTCGGTAATTTGCCCGAAGCCAACCGACGGAGCGTTAATGTGCTTGGGTGTGGCGGAACCAGAAACAAAAACTGTTCCGGGAATGAGCACACCCAAAAAATCGTGGGTGCTTTTTTTGCTGAGATTGTTCCCATCGGTGTAGTAAGTGCCGAGAACATCAAAGATTGGCGGCTTGGGACCATGAAATGATGGTGATGAAGCTGCAGCGTAGTCGGCACAAAAAACGACGTCGCCTGTTGTTAGAACCCAACTGCGTTGACCGCGCGATGGGCAGCTCAGAAAAGGAACAGAGTTATCGTAACGGGCAGCGAGCCCAATTGTGTCTCGCAGAATGTACAGATTGTTCTGCTCCATGAATGGCAGGGTCTGATAAACCCATGTCCAAGGCTCGTTGCCGGCGAAGAAGGCGTCATTGTTGTAGCGTTCGTCTCGTGCATGGTTGTGCATGCTGCCGAGCGTCGGGAATTGCATGTGTGATGATTCATAGTTCAGCGTTGCCAAACCAACCTGCCGCATATTATTCAAACACTCAGTGCGCCTCGCTGCTTCGCGGACTTGCTGAACGGCGGGCAACAGCATTCCGATCAAGATGCCAATGATGGCGATCACGACCAGTAGCTCGACCAGCGTAAAGCCGGTTTTTTTTGCTAGTTTCATGATGACTCCGGAAAATTATCTAAAATAAGTAAAACGGTACACTTGTTATGGACCTTTCAGCGTCGGATTTACTTAGAAAAAATGACAAAATTTTTCTATGGTTGTTGTTGGTACTTTGCTTCGGGCTGGTTCGTTCACCTTGGCGTACGTAAACAAAACGTTTGGGAGTATCTCCAGGGACTCTGACGCCCTTAATAATTGACGTGGTCGGTTACTTTTTTATTGTGCCGCTGCTTGGAGGACTGGGTCAATTACCACGACATGATCGTATCCGTCTCTGCCGCAATCTGATGAGACCAGTGTCAAAAACCGGTCCGAGTTTTTGAGAGGGATTCTCAAATCGAGTTCTCCATCTTCACGCGTGAAATCCAACCGGCTGGCTCTTAGGTCTCCATCGACAAAGACACGCAAGTCGGCGCTGAAGCGATTTACTTTTGACCACTCCGGGACACTGACCGCCGAGTTGTCAAGATTGCTGACGGTGAAATTGAATTCGGTAGGCGAGAAATCAAGTTTGCCAATAGCGTTCAAGTCGAAGGTTACACCGACGCTAGAGTGCAGTCCGATCATGCCTGTCTTGCACTTGTTCAGTCGTCTAACAACGCCTTCGAGAGTTGAGGTTCCCCAATAGGCTTCGTAAGCCCCAAGCGATGAATCGCCATCAATTTTTCGTCGCGACCAAATGGGGCCCCAAGTGCGCCCTTGCGAAACAGGAAGATCAACAAAGTTTTTGGCAGAAGAATCGAGCTGGATTCTTGAGCCTGCGGCTGTGGGGATAAAGACGCCATCTACATAGGGATGCCATTTCGTCGTCCGATAAACGTTGCTCATTCGATGCCCCGGACCTTTCGCCAGCAACCATGGACTCTGGTCTGCTTTGCCGGTGTCTGGCGCAATAACGCCCGCCAACCGGAAGTGTTTCTTTGAACTTGCACTCGACAGATCGACGAGGCTCAGCTGGTTTTCCGTTTTCGATAAAGACGCCGGAAACGTTCGAGTGAATTGACCGGTGTCAAATTCTTCTGGGCGATGAATCTTTCCGTCGCGCTTAACTTGCGCTGACATGCCCACGGTAAGAGACAGAGGCGCGGAGTCTTCGACCCCGAGAGCTGAGACAACTTCTACTTCGCCATCAAAAACGCAAACATTGGTACCTCCAGAGGCGGTGGTCGACAATCCAAACTCAGTGCCTAGGTCAACGACCCGTGCGTTGGGAGTTGCAATAAAGAAATTTCCCCCATCGACGTTGCCAGTCAACTGCCCGCGTTCTAGCCTTCCTGAATTTTCCCCAGTTAATACAAAAACACACGGCCCATGAAGGATCAGTTTCGCACCAGAAAAATACTCAACTTCCACTAGCCCGGATTCAATCGAGATTCGATCGCCTTTTCGAATCCGCAACAAGAAATCAGATGCGGCAGAGTTTTTTCCCCAAACCGTTTCGGGAGTCACGCGTACGACTTGGGCAACGTAAAGAGGAGCGTCATGTTCGTCGGTGGAGGAAACGACTTCTGGCTCCAGGGCAATGCCTGCGGCTATCGGATTTGGCTGATCTTGCATTGTCCAAGCTACAACAAGACCTGTAAGTATCAGCGCCGCAATTCCCGCAAGCCACTTGATAGCCGAGGTGTTCCACAATGTTTTTTTCGCCGAGTCAGTTTGGAATTCTGTTTGGGAGTTTAGCGAATAGGTTTCTTCAAACGCATCAAGAGCAAACGCAGATTCTCTGCGTCCTCGATCAACCATTGCCGAATGAACTTCAATGTAGTCAAAGTAAAATTGACGGGCGATTGAGTCGCCAATAAGAATCTTCTCTAGCTCCTGATGCTGGGGCGCAGTTAGCGTTCCGTTGCAAAGGTGCTCTAGTTGTTCGGTAAGTTTTTCGTTGCTGTAGGACACGGTGTGGCTGTTGTATTCCAAGTTTAGTAGTGCTGGTCGAAAACGTCGAAGGGTAAATGTTCAGTTCTTAGTTTGTCGTTCAGTTCCTAGTTGTCAGCGGGGGTGCTTTTGCGTTCAATACACTCAAGCAGTCGGTTGCGAATAATGTTCAGGCGGTTGTAGATTGTTTGGACTGCTTTGCCCCGTTGTTTGGCAACAACTGCAGCCGAAGATCTTTCCCGATAGACTTCATTGATCAATTTCTGGTCTTTCTCCTGCAGTTGCGACAGACACTCTTCAAGTAAGTCCTGACGGTAGCGACTGCGCTGAGATGCTTCACTGCGGTATTCGGCCAGCAGATTGATTAATTCGTCACTGTAAAAAAGTTTTCGTCGCTTTGCTGACCTGCGGAAATTTAACACCGCGTGGTGGGCAACTGCACAAGCCCAAGGATAAAACGCACGGTCTTGGTCAAAGTCAGCGAATTTTCTCCACAGAGTAATACTGGTCTGCTGAAACACATCTTCTGCATCGGCTTCGACAGGAACCAGCGAGTAAATAAATCGATAGATCCTGTGTCGGTCGGCAGAAAAGAATTTCAGGAACACATCGTGTTGTGTGGATTCTGGGGTTTCGTTTTGCATAGTGGCGGTCCGTGTGTCTCTGGTCCGCTTAGCCAAAACGCTTACCGAGATAACTGTACGATTTTCAGGAAAAGCTCCCATCTGGGGCCGGATGAATGCAAAAACCATCAGTTGAGACACTTCTCGCCTCCGACAACCCAGTATTCCCGCATATCGTTTTCCCCTCTGTCCAATCTGTTGACAAGAATGAAAACGTCGTGTTGTTTCACTAGTCCGACTTCTTACCCACGATCTGGAGATGATCTATGGGTTATCTGGAGAAACCTACTTGGTGCCTTCTGACAAGCAACGTTCAACAGACTCACTTGAGGATGAAAGGGATACGCAATGGCTGGTGGTTTGCTGGACTAACAAGTTACCATCTATCTCGGCAGCACTTCGCTTGGAGCAAGTGGCGCCTGCCCGGGCCCGCAAGCGCAAGCGCGAAGAATCGTGATCTCTCTGCCATCAACACGATAGACAGCTCTGTACGTTCGCCCGTGAGGGGGTTTGAAAAGAAACCGTCTCAACTCAAAATCAAAGTGGTCATCTTCTTTGGCAAGAACATGGAGAAGGGGATTCAACTCTAGTCGCCTGACACCTTCCTCGAATGCATCCAGCCATCTTTCCGGTCCCTCAACCGATCTCTTGGCAATGTAGTAGTAAATTGAAGCCAAGTCGTTTTCGGCTTTCGGCAAGATTTTTACAGAATAAGACACTATGTTGTTTCTGAGTCTCGCTTGGCTTTGAACTCTAACAAGAATCCATCTGCAGATCTTCCTCGCTCGCCTTTTTCATAATCGGATACAGATGCTTGAATTCACAGAAGGTCTTCCTTGGCGAAAGCTCCTGTGTGCCAGCGATCAAAGATGACATCTAGAGGAAGTTCTTTGCCTTCTTTTTCAACGATTGGTTTGGCAAAACGGCTAAAGTCAGCGAGTTGTTAAATAGTAGTCGTAATTAAACTTTAGCACTCGCCTTGATTTTCGTCAAAGAAAATCGACTTGGCGAATGAGGAGTTTACATTCATGTACCTGTTGACGCAGAGTTGCTATTGAGTGAGAGCATCTCTTATTAGTTCACTTTCGGCATATCCAGCCCCTGGCTGTCGCGAGAGTTCTTTCCTAGGAATTTGAAAAGACTGACGTCGGGTCGATAGAGTTCTAAAGCTTTGAACCCCGTTGATGAAAGTTTTTTCCTGCGGAATCGATTTGGTCTGAGCTTCGGGCTCTGAAGGAGCTTCACCGTTGTCGAGATTAGCCGGTTCTCCAGAAAGCGGCTGATCATTTGTCGCCTCCGTTTCAGCGGATGAATTAAACAGGGCAGACAGATCTTCCCCCTTTTTGGTTTCAAGCGTAACAGTCATAGCCAGATCGTTTTCAGAGGTTGCATAGCTACCACTACTATTCAGGTAGGCTACCACAGTTTGCTTTTCGGGAGCTTGCACTTCCACCTTTGGTGGTTCTGCTTCCTTGTGAACTGCAATGTCGAGAATCACCATTGTCAGCTTTGTGAGCTTGTCTCGATGACACTCGGGAACAACAACACATGTGTCACAATATTTCCCCACTAGGCAACAAGGATCCATTTTTCGAATCTGTTTTGCATCGCAAACTGTAAACCAACCACTTTCGATACACTCTGAGGTGATTTGCCCTGAAAGTTCGGTAAGCTTCTTTACGTCTAATGGTTCGAACACTTGTTTTACAGTTTCTTGAACACTTGGCTTTTCAAGTTCTGCTTGTGGGACCTGCTCTCCACTATCAAGATAGAAGTAAGCTTCATCTCCAAAGCGATCTGACGTTTTAAACATATCGAACTTCTCTCCGTTAATTTCAATTTCGAAGATCTCCTTGCCATGGCTTGTGAGCAAGGGAGTTTTCCCGGGCGTTTCTAAACCAAAGTAGAACCGGTTAAGACGTGGGGCGCAGGTTGGGCAACCAGCCTCGGAACAAGAGTTTCCACCAACCGCTTTCCGATAGACGCAGGCCATCAGCTCGAGCTTCCGTGGATCGTTTATCGCCGTAATTACGTACGTGCCGTCAAAGGATCTGTTTCCTCCAGCACTCGCCCCCCATCCCGCAAGACGGGAAGGCAAAAACGATGGTGTGATTCCCGCGGTAAGAGTACCGCCTACTCGGGTTTGGCCAGTCCCTGCAATAGTGAAGTGAGGAAGAGAGCCAGGGTTGCTGGCAAACTTTGCAAGGTTGTCAAGAACGATTTGTGTTTGAATATCACCGACATTGCGAGCGTGATGGACAGTGCTTCTCCTATGGTGGTTGTGAACACAGCCAGAGAATAGTATCGGTAAAAAACAAAGAATGATTGCAAAACGCATTTTCGTTGCCCCCTGATGTTTCCGGTCAATCAACACAATCGTTTTAATGGGATCGGCCAGCTTTCCGGTATTCTGGGGGGGAAACAAGAACAACAGTCAACTTCAAAATATTTTAGGTGTTGCATCTGTTACAACCGGTAAGATTTAGCGGCTGCCTGCCTAAACGTCCGGCCTGTTGCGGTGTCAACTGAGTGTGCGTTACACACAACATGTTTCTTTTGACACCTTAGGCCGTGATGATTGAATGAAGATTACATCGACGTCGGTTTCTCTTGAAAAACCATCGCAAACGTGGTAGGATAAAGTAGTATGATGTGTTGATTACGAGGATTTTAAAATGGCAATGGTAAAAAAAAGCATTACGGTAACCGATCAGCAAGAGGAGTGGATTCAGAGCCAAATGGCTTCTGGTCACTATGGAACTGATAGTGAATTGATTCGAGAAGCTTTACGAGAGAAACAGAACAGGATGGCCGAAGTTGAATCAATTCGGGCGTTGTTGGTCGAAGGGGAGAATAGCGGAATTAGCCCGATGACGACTGATGAATTAATCAATGCAGTGATTGAAAAACGGCGCCTTGATGGCAGCTTATAAGCTAACCGAATCAGCGGCTAACGACTTTCAAAGAATTTTTGAATTCGGCATTGATACGTTTGGATTGAGCCAAGCGTTGGATTATCAGCACGGCTTGAAACTTCGCTTTGGGCAATTAGCAGAACAACCATTGCTCTACACCGCTGTTGATCATATCCGGGAAGGCTACCGGCGAAGTGTGTATAAATCCCATTCAATTTACTATCAGCCACAAGCAGAGTACGTGCTAATAGTTCGGATTTTGGGACGGCAGGATATTGAGGCGTCATTGCCGCAAGCACCTGAAACGTAGGCCTTTATCCATAACGAATGGTATAGGCAGGGCTCTTATCCAGATTTTGCCCCGAACGAATGTACTTGAGTGTTGTTCTTGGATCTTTGTGTCCTAGCCATTGCTGAATTTGATTTAACGGCACACCTGCTCTGTCTGCCTCTGTAGCAGCTGTAACTCGCAACGAGTGAACGCTTACAGCCTTATCGATTCCCACCAGACTACAGTACTTTCTTACAAGCTTTTGAATGGCGCGTACGGTCATCCTTTTCGGTTTAAAGCCGTCACTGCCACTGCCTCGCGCGCTCATGCTGGGGCGAAAAAGAGGCCCACTTCGATCATCTACAATATCAGCAGTAGCAATCCAGTTGTTGACGGCAGTTGCCGCAATCGGAGGAATGCCTCCTTTGCGAAGAGAGTTTCCTTTTCCCTTGATTCTGATTGTAGTGTGCTCGCCATCTTGAACGATGTCACCGACTTTCATGAGATGAATCTCTTCTACTCTTACTGCCATGTAAGCGAACACAGACAAAATAGCTTGATCACGAATCCCGCAAGCTGTATCACTACTTGGAGCGGCGAGTAATTGGACCATTTGCTTTTGAGGAATTGCAGGCGTCTGTCCCTCGTCTGGAACTTTGGGCGTTGAAACGAAATGAGGATGAGCAGGGTTTGCTCCGCGATAGCCATAGCTTTGCAGGAATGAAAAGAAAGACCTGATTGCAGTCATCTTTCTTGCGACGGTTGCATTGGCTGCTGCTTTTTTACTGCCATCTGTATTTTGTCGGCCTCCTGACCGAAGAAGGGAGTCGCGCCAATCAGTAACATCTACTGGCAACACTTGTGTCATGTATTCGATGTGACTCGGGTCGATACCAAGAAACTGCAGGAACTGCTCGACATCATTACGATAAGCAACGCGAGTACGTTTTGATTCGGTTTTGGCGAGCCAAGCATCCAAAGCAGTTGTGATTGTCGCTCGGAACTCAATGAGATTTTTGGGGGGCTGGCCACCAAATACTAGGGGAACGGAGGCATCACTAGTGACTAGTTTTATATTTTCGTCTTTAACCGCTTTCTTCTCCACAGGCCTCCACTGTGAATATTTTCCCACGAATTCTTCGTTCTCGTCAATCGTTGGTTTTCAAGTCAACAAACGCAGCTTTTGAATTTTGCGCCTAAACTTCCGTTATGAATTGCAACGGACATAAATCGCACAGCCTGAGGAGTTCGATTTCTTGCACCAAGCGAGAGAGATAGTACCGCGTCGCTATCTGGCTAACACCGGCACGCGACTCATTCTGAGGCCTTCTTGGATACGTTCCCGTGAGTAAACGAGATAGCGGGCGGAGGCAGAATTGGAAGCTACACTCCCCGGCAGTTTGGGTGGGACTTTTTGGCCATCGATGCATAACGAAAGCTCCAACGCGTCAGCTGCTTCGTATTTGCCTTCATAGACAACCATGTTCATAGTCAAGGGCTGTCCAACCAATTCGGGACTACAGTAGATTTCTTGTTGCCTGCTATCGTAGTCTGTTCCCGCAAAGTGGATGCTTACAATTGCGGTTCCCGAACTGGAGAATCGCCATACGGTGTTGATTCTAGCTGCGTCTCGTCGCGGAACCACATCTACCGCCAATAATTGGACTTGGTCACCAAAGGCGACGGGGTGAAACTCGGGCGATGCTGATTCTAAGATGGTGGCGGCAGTGAACGACTTTCTGTCCGCTCGTTTGTAGACTTTGGTAACTACCACAGGGACGACTACCAACAGAATTAAACCAAATATTAGTGGTGATTGCCGGAGATGATTTATTGGTTTGATTACTATTTCGGCAACTAGCTGTCGGAGGTTGGTGTTTCCTGCATACCATTTCAGCAAGGTTGCTTTCGAGGGGATCTCCACGAGGTAATAAAGCCATGCCGAAACGCCGATGCTCAGTGTCAACGTCAACACTGCAAAGTACCCGATCGAAAAATCAGTACCGAACCAGAATTTTTGTTTCGCGAAATAGATCAACGGGTAATGGACCATGTAAAAGGCGAAACTGATCTCACCCAAAAACACCATCACTCTTGAGCCAGCCAGTCTAGCAAACAATCCAGCAGACTGAGCGAAGACGTAGATCACTGCAGCGTGAAAAAACATTCCACCGCTGAATGATAGCCAGTGCGTTAGAGTGGGGCCACAAACCTTAAAGGTGTGTAGTTGATGGAACAGTCCACAGGAGACAAAGATTTGGTAGCAGCCAATTGAAAGCGATAGAACCAGCAACTCCAACAACGTCGCTTTTGTGGTCACTGTCCAGTGACGTGATTCAGCGAAGGCACGAAGTTGGCTTTTGCGGTTAAGGAAAATCATACCAGAAGCCATTCCGGTCATGAATTCCAGCAGGCGGAATGGCGGAAAGAACTGAACGACTTTTCTGGGGTCTAGTGACGCGTTGGCGATTTCTTTGATGGGTGACGCAGGTGCAAGCGTGCTGGCCATCACAATCATGGCGACAAAGGTCGCAGCGAATAGGCACGCGTATTTAATCCAAAACTTCCCAGAAGTCCCCAGTAATAGCAACGGGAACATTAGGTAGAAAAATGCTTCTGCGGAGATACTCCATGCCACACCGTTGTAGCAACCAATCCAATTGGCTGTGGGATACCATGCCTGTAAGAGCGACCAGTGTGACATAACGCGGAGCCAAGGTAGTTCTGTGGGAGGCAGAAATTTGGGGATCAGCCAAGCCATCAGTAACAGGCAAACAGCATGTAGTGGCCAGATCCGAGCAAAACGCGTGAAGTAAAATCTTGGCGTGGTCGTTTTGCTGAGCCTGTCTTTGTAGACGTAGACCAAAATGAATCCGGACAGTACAAAGAAGAACGAGACGGCCATCCCACCGACTGGGCCGCGAATCACTTTACAATCCATGATTCCCATAAAGTGTTGGGCGAATACCGCAAGTGCAGCGATCCATCGTAGTCCAGTCAGAGCATCGAGTTGATTTGGGTGCGAGGAATTCATGAGTAGATTTGACGAGAGAGTTTAAAAATTTTGATCGAATCACTACAGCACGACACCGTCGGCAGCAATAGGATTTCCCCCAAACCCACTAGGTAGTTCACCAATTAGGTTGTGCTAGCATCTGAGTAGAGTACACTGTCGGCTCACTAATCTGTTGATGCCGTTTCTTTGTTACACTCTTGTTGAAAGCACTCTCAATGCGAAAAAAATCCGAAAACCAACTTCGTTCTTCTAGCTCAAAGAAAACCCGTCGTAGGCAAGTTCGTTCGGAATATCAGTTTGAAAAGCTGGAAGACCGAAAAATGCTTGCGTCGATCGTTGAGAGCGGCGGCTTAGTGACGGTAATTGCGTCTCCTCAGGATGACACAGTCATTATCTCAACGACTGCCAATCCCGGGTTCACCGACATTTCGGTCAACTACAACCAAGCGGGAGCTGTTTTTGGGCGTTTTGCAACGTCCAGTATCGACAGTGTTTTGGTGTTTGCGGGTGCGGGCAATGACCGAGTCTTTAGTTCATCTGTCGTGCCTACAGAGGTAAATGGCCAAGCCGGTAACGATATACTCAATGGTGGATCTGCGGATGATATTATTCGCGGCAATTCTGGCAACAACCGAATTGTAGGGAATGGGGGTGACGATCTGCTCGTTGGTGGTGGAGGAGCGGACGTAATTTTAGGAGGTGCAGGTAATGATCTTTTGTTCGGACAAGCTGGCGTGGATCGTTTGTTCGGCCAGTCAGGCGATGACGTATTAAATGCAGGTGATGGCAATGACCGTGTCATTGGAGGAAACGGTGACGATCTAGTATATGGTGGAGACGGCAATGATTATATTGCTGGCAACGCGGGCGAAGATGAGCTTTTTGGGAATTTTGGAAATGATAATATTCACGGCGGCCCTGGCAACGACTTAATCGCAGGGCGTGAGGGAAACGACAGCCTCTACGGCAATGAGGGGGATGATTTTCTAATCGGCTTTTCTGGAGATGACCTGCTGTTGGGGTTGGATGGAAACGATACGCTCGACGGTAGTGAAGGTGTAGACCGGCTTATCGGCGGTTCTGGCGAGGATTATCTTCAAGGTGGTTTCGATAGTGTCGCTGATAGGTTAGCTGGTGGTGCCGGTAACGACACATTCGTTAGACATGCTAATGATATTCTTGAGGATGTCAGTAACGGCAGCGGGCTTGATAGTGTGCTGGACGTTAGAGGTAGTGACTCGCAAACGCCAAGCGATGGAGGTGACGATGGAGATGACGGGGACGGGGGGGCACCGGTCGACAGCGCCGCTTTGGGGGTATTGTTGGCATTGTTTGGTCCCAATTTAACAGGCTCAATTTCTCGGGTCGCCTTTACTGTTGCAGCGGAAGGGCTAGGGGAGACTGACACATTCGGCAATGTAAGTGTTGTTACGGTTGGGGAGCGTAGGTTCGCGTTTGAAGAAGTCTCTGGAGGTAATGTTGTTCTTCCCGGTGGGCTGGATTCTCAAGTTACTTTAGTTGGCAGTTTTCCTGCAACAATTAGCCCCGACTTTGGTATAGAACTCGCGGCATTTACTCAGCCGACAACTACTGGGCATGTCGTTGGCGACTCTTTGGTTTCGGTCGACGAAAATGGCGCTGCCGCCACCATTGCTTCAGTGAATGCTAGTGGTGCGCTGAGTTCATCCATATCGAACATTAGTATTCCAGATTTCGATATAGTCTCGCTAATTAGTATGCTTGCAGGAGGAGGGAGTCTGGGAAGCTTGATTCAAGATCCGGGTGCTCCGGTAGTAGATACAGGAGACGAAAGTGGCGAATTTATCTTTGATCGATTTGTTTTTGATCAGGAAACGACAGTTGCCCAGCTAACACTAGGGCTGGGTTTACAAGGCGATTTTCTGATCACCGAGGGATTGCCGGTTACGATTGGTGGAAGCCCTTACATAAATTATGATGTTTATCAAGATGGAGTTGGGAATCAAGCATTTATTTTACGCCTTGAGGATGGTAGGAGTATTGGCTACCAGGATGCAATGGTTATGTTGGACGACGTACGGACTCAGTTTGAGTTTGAAACGACGGTTGCTGCTGGGGATTTAGTGCAGGGGGCAGCAATAAATGGTCTTGTGCTGTTAGCGCCGGTGCGTGCAGGGGCTCCGGCCTTGGCTGGGCTCAGGTTGAACAGCATTGCGTCACTTGGCGAGGCTCAGATAGCAGGAACTTTCCATGGTATCGGAAAGACAGCTAGAGAGATGGGAAGCTTTTTTGGCTGGAGGGGATCACAGGCTCTTCCAGTCTCCAATTTCACTAGACAGGGGCTGCTCCAACAAGGCCTAACGCGTGATTCTCTGCTCAGAATCGCAAATGGTTATGATGAAATCGCGAGAAATACAACTAGTGCAGTTGGTCGTGCGTCGGCAACTGCGAGGGCAACTCAAATTCGTGGGCTGTTGACCCGGTTTTTCCCAACGAATTAGAAGTTGGTGCAGCTCTCATACATTTACATTGCGTTATTCGTTATTGAAGCTAGTGGTTTGTCAAAGCTAGAAACCAGGATCACGAAGCTTTGATAAACCACTAATGTAATTTGATTCTCCAAGTTTGGATCTCAATTGAATATTGAAAACCGAAGTAAGAAACCGTTCGTCATTTTTGTTGAACCTTGGGGAATTGATTTCTGGATAAAACCTGGAGAAACGTTCCAAGTTCGTGCGATTGATGTCATTGGCGACCTCGACTATCACTGCGTGTATCACTCAGACGAAGAGGTCGCCATTTATATTTCCGGCGCCAATGATTTTGCTGTTTTGCAAGACGGAGTTGTGTTGGATCATGGGCATCAGAGTCCTGAAAGATAGGTCAAATCTCAAGCGCCTTAGCTTTTGCGACTAGGGCATTGTTTTGGCCACCACAAAGCATCGACGACCTAAATGGAGTGCATCTTCCCGTGAATTTTGGTTCGTATAACCCACTTTATACGAACTAAAAATGGTGCGAATTAGCCGCTCTTAACGATGCTCGCCCAACATTCAAGTTTGAAGATTGCGTCAGGCTTGCTGCCATCATAGAAGCACATGTCTTGAGTAGCACCTTTCCAAGACAAGCGGACTCTTTCTTCTTCTCGCTCTAAAATTTGAATCTCGTTGTCGAAAAGGTCTTCGAACGAGACGTAGGAAAACTCTACCAAATCACGATTTCGGCGGACGTCGTGAACAACGGGAACTTCAAACCTAGTCCCAGTAACCAAATCTGAGTTCCACCCGTTCTTAGAGAAGAGTGAAATAGATGCTTCCGGCTGGCCACCAAGTTCTGCGGTGTCTTCAAGAGTTTTGATTGGCTTGGGGGCGGATATGGAAAGCAACATAAACTCTTCGTCGGCATGAACCATCGAAACCTTGATCTCTGCGGTTTGGATTTCATGGGACTCAATGCCGTTGAACCTATGAAGCTCGAGTATTCCAATTTTTTCCATACTACACCTAGAAGAAGGACTCACATAAATTTGGTAAACCATCGCCTACAAGCTTTCATCACCAAAGGACGGTCGCTGGGCTTCCGCCATTTTACGAGACTTGATCTCAAATGGCAATTAGTAGTTGAGACTTGGGTTCCATGGCAAAAACTTGGTTTCCCAATACTCTTTGTTTTCTAAAGCATCACATTTGCGAACCAGCACGGACTTGAGAGTTTTCATGTTTTCAACTGCTGACAGATCCCGGACGCTGGAACAATAATCCAGATTCAAAAACTCCAAGTGATTTAGAGATTGAACCGCATCAATGTTTTCCAGCTTATCGCAAAAGCTCAGCCCCAACCATTTGAGTTTTGGAAATTGGTCTACATGAGAGATGTCTGCAAGTTTGTCACAATTGCAAAAGTCCAATTGTCGAAGCTCGCCCAGGCCAATGATTGATTGTAAATTCTCGACTGGAACTTCATGAAGTGAAAGTGAGTCAACTGTTGCAAAAACTTTATCTCCAAAAACCCTTTTGACCCAACTTGGGCCAGGTTGTATAGCGACAATTAGAATTCCCTGCCCGCGACAAT
>CALKXO010000075.1 GCA_938003615.1 uncultured Pirellulaceae bacterium
CAAATCAAGAATATGAAGCATATCTCCATCGATCGAGTAATGGACAATGAACTTGACCATACGACCTGCTGCTTCGTCATTCCAAAGTACCAAGGTTTTCTTCATAGATTACTGCCTACAATTAAGGTGGGGGAATGGCGCCGCGCGGAGGTGGGAGTCCCGATCGACATAAAGTCGTGCATCAGGTTTTCCTGGGAGAAAAACCTAAGCGAAGGGGTGCGGCGTTGAACATTCCTTTGTTTTTGAAATGGCTTTCGTGAAAGCCAACAGTTCCTTCTTTTGCAAACATTATTTGGAGATTCCAACATTGAGCAAGCGCGATTTGAGGAAATCAAGCAAAGATTCTCGCTCAGCACGCTGTGTTGCCTAATCCCCCGTATTGAGCCTCCTAAGGGAACGACCACGTTCGTTGTGAAAATGCTGACGTAAGCAAAACCAATCAATTTGACGCTTGCAGTCGGTACTCCGCACTCCCTTTGTTCACTCATTCCGAGAGGAAATTAGTCTGCATTACCACTGGTGTGTTGTCGAAAACCATGAACAGATGCGCCTCTGTTAAGGCGCAAGGGGAGAATGGATTTTTGCAAGAAAGTCGCACTCTGCGCCGGCTTTGCAAACAGTTTTGCCGTGATTAAACTTGAAAAATGCAGCATGTCAATCGACCGCGGAACATCTGGAAACTCAATGGCAGACCTCTACGACAAGTGTGATAAATTCTGGGACCGCATTAGAAAGCTCATGGGCGAGCATTTTGAGGTGGGCGTCGCGACGTTTTTTCGTGAATTTCCTGTCGTCAATTGTTTGCCAGAGGTCGTCATCAACGGCGAAACTCACCTTCAGGTTGCTACAAACGATTACCTCGGACTAGCGACTCACCCCGACGTCGTGCGGGCCGCGACGGAAGTTGTTGAGACAGCTGGAGTCGGCACGCCGCTTGGAGCGCGTCCGCTGACGGGAAATACGTCAATGCACCTTGAACTGGAAGCAAAATTGGCTGCCTTTCGCCGGACTGAGGGCGCATTGGTATTCAATTTAGGTTTAGGAGCCATGACAGGAACCGTGGCCTGCATGGTGGATCGAGGGGAAAAGGTCTTCGTCGACAAATACGCTCACGGCTGTATCTCCGACGGAGCGAAATTGTGCAAAGGAGAAGCGTACTGGTTTGGTCATAACGACCTCGAAGAACTCGAGGATCAGCTTAGAAAGTGCCCGCTGGACCAACCCAAAATGATCGCCGTCGACGGCGTTTACGGAATGACTGGCGATCTTGCACCTTTGGATAAATTGGTTGAACTAAAGCACAAATACAAAGCGCGTCTGTTTGTCGATGATGCTCACGGAACCGGCATTCTTGGCGAGCACGGACGTGGCACCCCCGAGTTCTTCGGTGTCGAGGACGAAATTGATCTGCATGGTGGCACGTTCGCCAAATCCTTTGGCACGTTCGGAGGCTACTTATGTGGTCCGCAGAAAGTTCTGGACTATATCAAATTCGTTTCGCCTGGATTCGTGTTGACCAAGGCGCTGCCAGGTTGCATCACTAACGCGACGATTAAGTCTTTGGAACTGATGCAGTCGATGCCCGAGCGGCGGGTCCAGCTGTGGAAGAATTTGACCGTCCTGAGAGATGGGCTTTCCGCCGCCGGTTTCAATATCGGTGAACCTCAGGGAGCGGTCACATCCATCTTCACGCGTGGCATGACAGCTCTCGCCGCGGTAAAATTGCTTGAAACGAAACACAAGATCATCGTGAACAATGTGATGTATCCGGCGGTCCCTTACGGGACTTCGATCATCCGAATTACCGCCAGCGCACTTCATACCACCGACCAAATGCAGCGTTTGGTCGACGCGATTGTCGATGTGTCTCAGGAGACCGGGTTACTTGCAAGCAATGAAGCAGCATCCCTGAAGGCAAACAGCCCAATGCTTAACGAGGAGCTGAGTTAGCGTTGTTTGTCGGCAGCGAAAACCATTGAGCGTGGGCAGGCGCGAGTGCTGATTTTGTATTAGTCAATTCCTCAACGATTTTCACGGCAACCCATGTCCGAATCTGAACGAGAACTTCTGGTGCGGCCAGTGGAAACGTCTGTGGACGAGGATGTGTTCTTTTCCTTCAAGTCGTGGCTCTATCGAGACGACCCCGCGTCGGTTAAACCGTTGCGATCGATGGAGCGCGGAAAACTCGACGAAAGCGAAAACGCCTTTTTCGACCATGCAACCAGCCAAGCTTGGATTTGCACCAAGGGTGGACAGTGCGTTGGACGGATTGTTGCTATCGAAGATGAATTGCACAATCAACATCACCGAGACGACGTTGGTTTTTTCGGGTTCTTTGAGTGTGTTGACGACTCGAATGTCGCGCAGCTCCTGTTGGAGACGGCACGCCAGTGGCTTGTCGAACGAGGAAAAACCTCCATGCGAGGTCCGGTTAGCCCGTCAATGAAAGGTGAATTCGGTGTTGTGGTCGAGGGCAATGAGAACCGCCCTAGTGTAATGATGACTCATTCTTTCAAGTACTACGATGACTTGCTAAGGGCGTGCGGTTTCGAAGTGGCCAAGTCGTTCTATGCTTTCGAAATCGATTCTGATGACAACGCACACGAAGAGAAGTATGCGAAACTTGCTGAGTTTGAATCGCGCGTGCAAAAGCGGTTTCCGGACCTCGAGATCACTCATGTGACCAAAGCGAACTTTGAAGAAAATGTACGCGCCGTCAACTTTTTGGCTAACGAAGTGCGAAGCGATGGCTGGGGGTTCGTGCCCATGACGCAACGAGAAGTCGCCACGATGGTGCGAAACCTAAAATCCGTGGTTCGTTACGACATGTTTTACGTAGCATACTTCAAAGGGAAATTAGTAGGCTTCATGGTTACCATCCCCGATATTAACTGGGCCCTGCAGAAGACGGTTTTCAAGAACGACTTTTTGCGTAAGTTGGAGCTGCTGTTCTGGTTGCGTTTTATTCCCAGAGGCCGCGTCATTGCACTAGGAGTGGATTCAGCATTTCGCAATAAAGGAATCGCCATGCTGCTGATCAACCGTCTGGTGAATACGCGCCGCGCCTACAAGGAATGGGAGTTCTCATGGGTGTTGGAAGACAATGTCAAATCGCTACGCGCGATCCAACGCAGCGTGAATCTGAGCCGTTGCCGAACGATTCGAATGTACGAAAAATCGATCTGACATTGACGCCTTATTCTTGTTCAATTGGAAATGCTCCCATCGAAGTTGCCTTCGTTGAGTCGGGTGCCACGTGCCGGCAAAGTTTGATTTCAGGTTCGACTCAATCATTGAGCTGCGTCCCCAAGCCCCTGTTTGGCTCTTGTCTTCTGCTGAGATCCGGCGGTAATGCGCTATCGCAATTGACACAATGCGACAGAACTGTAATTGGCGTGACAATCTGTTGCGTCGAGCGTGGGCGGCCCGTATAGTGAATGTTCCAACAGCTACACCGTAGGCTGCGACAAATCCATAGTTGTTGGTGTGAGATAAGAATCATTTTAAAGAAAAAGTTTGAACATGCTTAGGCTCCTTGGTTTGTTTTTCCACTCGCCAATTTCCTCCTCCCCATGGGTTGAGGCGCAACACGCATGTTCGATCACAGACGGCACAAATCTGTCTTCATGGATTATCCAATTCGGAAACAACCTCGAAAGCTTTTGCAAGCCGGGTGAATCCAGAAACATCCTTCTCTTCAAAGAGAAACTAGGAAAATTAGTCTTCGACGTGGAGATCGCGTAAATGGGCCGCACAATCAAGTGGATTTCTTTGAGCGGTTATAAGTCAATCAAGGATTTGGATGATTTCGAACTTGACTCCATCAACGTTTTGATCGGAGCTAATGGCAGTGGGAAAAGCAACTTCGTCAGCTTCTTTTCGATGCTTCGAG
>CALKXO010000076.1 GCA_938003615.1 uncultured Pirellulaceae bacterium
GGAATTGCCAACCGTTGGCACAGCAGGACTGAAACAGTACGTTCGCAATATTAGAAAATCCTCCAGCATCATGGCATCTTTAGGTGCTCGCGAGATGGAAAGAGGCGACGTCGCATCGGCCAAAAAGTTTGTTAAGGCTGCTCTTCGACGCAACCCACAGGACAAAGGGGCATTGAATCTCGCGATGGCAACTAGCTATCCGGTTCAAGAAGAGGACATTTTCGGAGACGCTGAAGTTGCAGAAGCGGCTGAAGATGTTTTCGGAGTTGAAGAGGAAATGGCCGCCGATTCTGCTGTACCTGCAGAAGCGGGCGTTCCTACCGACGATGACATCTTCGGTTCAACCCCTTTTCAGGAGGAGGCGGCCGTTGTTGAACCTCCACCAGCAGACTCGCCTGCGGCTACACCAATGGCAGATGACGCTTTTGCTGACACGATCGAAACAAACGTCGAGACAACACAGCCTGAAACTCTGGATTTCAATCAAGGTGACGACGATATCGGTGCTCCACTTACGATGGGCTCACCCATTACTCGGCCAAGCTCTTCAGCGATTGATCAAATCATGGCTGCAGCACGCGACGGCAGCAAAGAGTTGATGGACAACCAGAAGAACATGCAGGCCGTCATCAACCAGAAGATCACGAAACAAGTCCGCTACGAAATCCAACGTGCTCAATCAGAACTTGGGTCAAACCCAACCGAAGCCATCAACCGGCTGAAGAACATGATTGAGGTGGTTGACCAAACGCCGGAACTTGCGGAATCAACTTTGGTCGATTTACGATACTCGCTGGAATCTGCACTCGATTCTGCTCGTCAGCAGAAGCTTGAGTTCGAAGCCAAAGAAGCTGAACTTGCACGTAACCGTGCGGTAGCAGCCTCGATGGAGCAGATGGCAGCTTCCTACGAACGTCGGGAAGAGAAAACAGCCCGATTCATCAACCAGTTTGACTCTCTGATGAAAGAGGGCAATTACGTTTCTGCTTCGGGTGTTGCGGAAAGCGTTGCCGCGTTGGCGCCTAATTCTCCCGAAGCCGCTTTGACCAGCGAGCGTGGTCGTGCTCAGATCAATTACCAAAGATCACGCGAGGTCCAGCTTCTGAAAGAGCGTGCGTTCATGACATCGGCTCACGCGATAGTTGATGTTGGCATCAGCTTCCTCGATGACCGCCTGATCACTTTCCCTGACGCCGAAGAGTGGCTGGAAAAGAAGAAGGCTCGTGCTCGATTCGCAAATGCCCGCCTAACCGGTAGTGCGCGCGATGAAGACATCCTCGATGCTCTCGAAACTCCAACCAACCTTGAATACGAAGAAACTCAATTCTCAGACGTGAAAGCTGAACTGGAAGAGAAATTCCGGATCAACATCGTGCTGGATCCGACTGCGATCGACGATTCGCTGACCGAAGAAGAGCTGGTAACGGTTCGTATTCGTGGCGTACGCCTGAAGAATGCACTACGATTGATGCTACGTCCTTTCAATGCGACGTATATCGTGCGCGACGAAGTCTTGCGTATCATCTCGATCGACAACATCAACGACCCTGAAAACCTCGTCACTGACGTTTACAACGTTGGCGATCTGGTTGCTCCACGATTCAATGCCGGTGGCGGATTCGGCGGTGGCGGATTCGGCGGTGGCGGTGGTGGCGGTCTTGGTGGCGGCGGCCAAGGTGGCGGCGGAGGCGGCGTGTTCTGTATTCAGGACACAGGCGTGTCAACAGTACCCGTCATTCGCCAAGCATCAACTCCATCGGTTCGCTCTCCTCGAGCGATCGAACTGAACCATGGTGGAAACGCTGACCAAGCATGGACCGAGTATTTCGCAAAAGTACACCCTGCGTCTGCTGACGTGAGAGCAACTGTCCGGAAGCACCATAAAGAAGGCCGCTACGATGAGATCATCGCTTTGGTCCACGGAGCTATTCGAAACGACGAAATCCAACCATGGATGTTTGAAGCCTTGGGGCTTTCCATGAAACTGGGAGGCAAAAGCCAACATGAGATCGAGCGTGCATTCATGTCCGCCGTCGATTTCTCAACAAACACCCAATCCGCGATGGAAGCCGCCAAGTACATGCTGAAAGCCGGCATGGAAAAAAGAGCAATCTCTGTCCTGATGGACATCACCGTAGAAAACTCCTCGACCGTTGAGCCTTACCTGCTGGGGCTAGATGCGGCTGAGAAGACGCAAGACTTGGAAGCTCGCAAGTGGGCTGTCCTCGGTGTCCTCTCACAAGAGTGGCCCAATGGAAATCACTTTGTTAAACGAGCCAACTACCTCGCGAAATCGATTCAATCCGAATTGCAATCCAATGGTGATGTTGACAGTTTGAACGAGTTCAATGAAAGCCTTGCCGAAGCACGACAACGTGACTGCGTTGTCGAAATTAGCTACACAGGCGATGCCGACGTCGATCTGTACGTCAAAGAACCGGGCGGAACAGTTTGCTCGCGCTTGATTCGCCGTACGACAGCCGGTGGCGTTCACGAAGGCGATAACGCGTCTGCGGGCCAAAACCAGTCCGGAATGATTACCGAACGCTACGTTCTGGCCAAAGGTTTTGCCGGCGACTATCAGGTCATTATTCGCAAGCAAACCGGCAAGGTAACGTCCGGCAAAGTCAACGTCGACGTTCGCCATCATGTGAACTCAGAATCTGAGACACGCCAATCCCAATTGGTAGACATCGGAGACAAAGGCGCTTTGGTCAACTTCACACTTGGCCAAGGCCGACGTACTGATTCTTTAGAGGAGCACACGTTCAACACCTTGGTCGAACGCGAGATGGTCTCCAAGAAGCAGATTTTGGCCCAGCAACTGGCCGGCAGCTACAACTCTGCAGCCGCCAGCGACTACTACGGTGGCCTGATCGCGGGAGCACAAGAAGGCAACCCGTTTGCGGTTGATCAACTGGTCAACGATCCCGGTCTGAACCGCTCAGTGGTGGGCTACCAGCCGAACGTTGAGTTCTTCCAACTTTCGACGTCGCTGAATGTACAGCACGCAACCACGTCCGATCGCTTGTACGTCATGGTCAGTTTGTCTCCGTTGATCACGGACCTGCAGTCTGTTTCGAACTTCAACGCGTTGGGCAACTCCGATACTGCCGGTGGAGATCTCACCGGTGGCGGTGGTGGAGGCGGTGGAGCGATGTAAAGCCGACTGCTGGGTAATGTTAATTGGGTTTGAGTTCGGAGGCACTTAATTGACGCCTGCCGAACACCAAACACCACTCAAATGAAAACCGAAGGCTTTCTGAACGCTTGTTCAGGAGGCCTTTTTTCGTGGCCCTTGTATGGCCTTTCTTTGTGGCGCTTGCATGGTCCCGTTGGTCCAGCCGAATGGGGCGAACGGGGCTCCCCGTAGACGCTGATTTCCCGTACAACAAAGACCAACAATCGTCTCCAGATCACCAAATTGAACCGCCCCCCTGCCCCAAACGGATTGCCATGTCGGAGAAACTATCGGTCGCAAACGCTCGTCAAGAATCGACCATCGGCAAAAATGCCAAACTCCAAGGCTGGGTGAGGACCCGGCGCGATTCAAAAGCCGGTTTCAGTTTCATCGAAATTAACGACGGATCCAGCCAAGGTAACATTCAGATCGTTGCCCCGGGCGAAATGGCGAACTACGAATCCGATGTCAAGTCGCTGACCGCTGGCTGCAGCATCACCGCCATAGGGGAAATCAAAGAATCCGGTGGACGGGGACAAGTCACCGAGATGCTGGCCGATTCCATCGAGGTCCATGGCTGGGCCGATCCAGACACCTACCCGCTGCAGAAGAAAAAACACTCCTTCGAAAAACTTCGTGAATGGGCGCATTTACGTCCCAGAACCAATACCTTCGGTGCGGTCGCTCGAGTGCGCAACTGTATTAGCAATTCGATTCATCAGTTCTTTCAAGAGCAATCGTTTCTGTATGTAAACACTCCGATCATCACCGCCAGCGACTGCGAAGGGGCCGGCGAGATGTTCCAGGTCACCACGATGGACTTGAATAAGATCGCGGCCGAACAAATCGAGAAATTGAACTATCGATTCGATTTCTTCGATAAACCCTCGTACTTGACCGTCAGCGGTCAACTGGAAGCCGAAACGTATGCTTGTGCGTTGGGGAAGGTTTACACTTTTGCACCGACGTTTCGCGCCGAGAATTCTAACACTTCGCGGCACTTGGCCGAGTTCTGGATGGTGGAGCCTGAGATGGCGTTTTTTGAACTGCCAGACAACATGGATTTGGCCGAGTCGTTCCTGAAACGGATCTTCTCTGACGCGCTGGCAAAATGCCCGGAAGACATGGCATTTTTCAACGAACGAATTGACGAAACGCACACGCTTTTGGATCGGTTGCAAGAGGTCATTGATAGTGACTTTGTCAGGTTGCCCTACACCGAAGCGGTCGAGATCCTGATCGCGTCGGGACAGAAGTTCGACTACAAGGTCCAGTGGGGGATTGATTTGCAAAGCGAGCATGAGCGTTTTCTGACGGAGAAGCACTTCAAGAAACCGGTGATCTTGTTTGACT
>CALKXO010000077.1 GCA_938003615.1 uncultured Pirellulaceae bacterium
ATGCGTTTTGTCTGAATTAATTTTGGAATCTGTGCGACTTGCTGAAGGCTGTTCAGTGGAGGTTTAATCGCATCGGTTAAGGATGTTTCGATGTTCCTCAGCTGAGCTAGGTACTCAGTAGGGTCGTTGTCTATCACTTGATTGGCTCGTAGCTCATAAAGTGACGCGAGACTAATTGCTACTTGTGTGTTCTCCGGATCTCTTTCGGATGCCCTTATTAAATGCTTTCCCGCTAAGGCATCGGCTTCCGTAGTGAATCCTTCTTCCAAGAGTTGCTTTTGATAATAGCGGGATAGCCAAAGATGGGCGGGAAGGTAGTCGCCAATCTTATCTTTTTCGTCGTCATCGAAAGCTTCTTGCGTTGCATCTGGTTTCTCGTTATCGACGGCCTGCGTGAGCGGTTCGGGTGGCGCGAGCATGTTCATAACCCGAACAGCCGAAGGCATGTCATCATTGCTGGCCATCGACAGGCCAACGCGAAAAATTGCTTTGGGGTCTTCGGGCGTGAGATTTGCCAATTTTTCTGCAAACATCATCGCGTATTCAGGCGGAGCCTCTGGATTAGAAGCGTGCAGCGCGTAGTAGCTATTGGTCTTTCCGATTGTCACCGAGTTGTAGTAACGAGTGACAACCCACGCGACCGACAAGCAGCCGAACACGGTAAATACGGCGGGTAGCCCCAACACAAATGCACGTCCAGCGCGGGAGGTGGACCACGCTTGAACCATAAATATGGCGATGGCAAACAGCAAGCGAAACGGCAACGTCAGGATGGAGACCACTGAAGTGAAACTTGATTCACCTGTCTGCAGGGAGTCGTTGCCACCGAGCGCGTCGGCGAACCATTCCCGCACCGCGACAACTGGGGAAAACAAAATTTTCAGAAATGAACGTCCCGAGTCGAATTCGTCGTGATCGCGTTTGCGGAATACCATGATTTGGTTTGAGCCCGTGCTCGGGGCAATGCAGAGTAAGTGGATAGTAGAGGTTCATTGATTGCCCGAGGCAGCGGGCAGTGTGCAAGGCGCTAATTAACCGAAGAGTTCAGTTTGTCTTGCCGTACTTGTTCAAGTCGTCGCTGGTACGGGCCAACATCCAGCTTGTACAGTTCGTAGCAATCGATGATCGACTGCAACACTTCCTCTGCCCTTGGACGCGATGTAAGCGCGAGCTCGAGTTGAGCGGCAGCCCCGGGGTAGTTGCCCAGTTGCATTAATGCCGTTCCCATCGTGTGTCGGTACATTGACATCTGGTCAGAATTCTTGAGGCGATCTGGCAAGAGGCGAATCGCTTGTTCGACAAGCCGATGAGCTCGACTAGCGTTGGAGGCTCTTTCATCTGCGCTCAACTGATTTTCACCGCTGTCCTCCTTCAAATACGAATAGGCCAGATTGTTGAGGATGCTAGGGCTGTTGGGGTTGAGTGTTTTTGCACGCTCGTAATATTGTTGTGCCTCTCGATAGTTGCCGCTGTTGAGGGCTTCGAGGGCGATTTGGTTCAAAACTCCTGGCGGCAAATTTCTGGTCGTCGAAGGGTTGTAAATTTGAAGCGCCCTTTCGACGATGGAAGGAAAAGACGAACTTCCAAGCTTGGCGATGTTCTGCAGTACATACCTATCTTTCTCGTTATAAGAATATGCCTTGGAATAAAACTCCAGTAGCCTGCGTTGTTGGTCTTCATCAAAGTCAAGCGCCATCGTCTCTAGAGGGTCACCAATCTCTGAACTTGCCCAGGCAAGATAAACTCGGCAAAGATACTGTTTGAGAAACGGTACTCTGCCTGCCGTTTCTTCAGCTTGGCTGTATTCCCGAAGGTCCTTTTCAAGTAGGTTTTTGAGTCTTTCAAAATCCTTTTTCTGAGTCAGAACTTTCGCGACGCCCTCCCAAGCACGCACCCATTGGATGGTGTCTTCTCGCACGTCCTTGTTCCGAAGTTCCGCTAAGTACCGCGATGCCGCGCTGTCTAAGATCGAGGCTCGTTTTGCTCCGGATACGCCAAGTTCCAGCAGCGGTTGAAAGTAGACCGGATTTTCCTCAAATAACTGTTCAAAGACTTCTCGGGAATCGTCGGTCGCGCCTTTCAATCGAAGCAGTCGTGCTTTGACTTTAAGTGCCTCGTAGTTCCTAGCGTCGCGCGTCAGGCACTGAGTGACGTGCTCCAAGGCCGCATCAATGTTAGCACGCTTGTCGACGACCGACTTGGCCGGCTGTTGCTCCAGCCGCCGCGCCAGTTGTAGGTGGGCCTCAGGATGGCCGGGGTGGTCCAGTGGAGCAATCTCATTGAGAATTCCGAGAGCCCTTTTTTGGCTTCCCGCATCGCCGCGATTGTAAAAACGGACGGCTAATTGAAAGAGGTGATCCTTGTTCTGGGGCTCCAACGCGACCAATTTTTTGAGATAGATAATTGATTCGTCACCAAGCTTCTTGATCTCTTCGGTACGCGGATCTTCTGCACGAAGCTTTTGAATTTTCTCAGCTTCCGAGGCACCACCAGAGTTAAGCGAAAGTTGACTGATCAATGACTGCCTAAGATCGACCGCTAATAGCTTCTGGCGATTTGCGTTGGTTTGTACGCGATCTGAGTATTTTTCTACCATCGCACTGGCACCACCCCACTGCATTAGAAATACGGCAAGAAAACCGCTTGCGCCGATGAGTACTGATGGTAGCCCTAGAATGAGATTGTTGCTGCGACCAGATCCATCCCAGACCATTCCCAGCAATTCTCCGGGGGCGTTGAAGATGCTGGTGAAAATCGCAACGATTCTTCGAATTTGAAACAGAAGAAATTCCATAGTGTGCTTAAAACTGTGTTAGGAGACTGATTGAAAAGGCCGGACGCAACAGAAAAATGTTGGGTCGTGGGCAACGCAAAGCAGCCGTCTCTGCTGCTATCGATACCAGATTGAGATAGATAATCGTAGGCTCCAAGCCAAATTCCCGAACTTGCTTAAAAGTATAACCCAACAGCAGGTGTCGCTCCAGCGCGTGTCCAGAAATCAAGTGATGTTCAACAACTCTTTACCTTGACGGTGGCCCATTGAACGAACAAGTTCGGCGACGTTGAGCATTACTAATAGGGTGCACGTTGAGGCACTATCGGTATTTTGGGAAGAATTAGTATGACGGCGAAGATCGTCATATCTACGAAAATCAACAGAATCCGCAAAAGTCCCCAGTCCCGTTGGCCGAAAAATGGATTGGGTAGGTTTGTATCCCCAAAACATGACTTTTTTGTGTCTTCTGGCCATGAAACGAAATCTGAATCTCATCGCGACCGCCGCATCCCTACTTTTGTTGGGAATGCCAGGAGAGTCGCATGCCCTCCAAAACCCTCAAGGTTCGCTTGTCGGATCCGGGATAATATCCGCGGGCAGCATTGAGGAGGCATCAGTGCCACCATCAGTCGTCAAAAGTGAGAGGAAGCTAATCTCTGAGCTAAAGCCACTGACGATGCCAAAGCTGAAACAGCTACCTACCCCGGTGCGACCGACGTCTGACGGCGCCGTCAAATTGGACACCTCTTCGCGAAGGTCGCCAGTTATCGATAAGTCCGTGGCTCGATTACCGGGCTCTGGCATGCCGACGGAATCTCCAAAAAGCGGAGTTCCACCGATCATCAAACCTTCGGCACGACGGCTTGGCCAAGCCGGCGGGGCGAGATTTATTCCCCCTGTCGTCAAGGGAAATCGGTCGCGTGAAATGAATCAAACTGCCTCAGAACTGCCGCCAATCGTAAAGACCGCAAACAGTTCGGCTTCGATGTCTGCCTTGCAATTTCCTCCGGTTCGCACCGCTTCGTATTCTGCTCAAGGAAGTTCCACGCGTACGCCGTTGCCTCCGGTTGAACAATCCATGGCTCCTCTGCCAGCTGGCAAGACGATGTCCGCTGGAGAATCCTCCAGTGCACCTCAAGACATGGGAAGTGTTTCTGTCGTAGAGCAACCGATGACCTCCGACGTTTCAGGCGACTATTTTTCAGCCAGACCAATGGTTGGCGAAGTGATCATGGGTGAGCAATTCGTCGGCGGAGATGCTGGTTGTGCAACCTGTGCACCGGTGGTCGGTGCTGAAGGTGCCTGCGCAACTTGCGGCACTGGAATGACTGACGGAGTTTGTTCGACTTGCGGTCCAGGAGCAGGGTATTCCAACGGACCTGCGATCCAAGATTTCGGTACTTTCGGTTCGGTGAGTGCTTCTCGACGCTACTTTCATGCTGAGAGCCTGATCATGACCCGCGCCGACGGTGATCTCTTCGGTACCAACATCGCTCCTTTGACCGACTTCGACTATGCCCCAGGAATGCGTCTGACGTTCGGCAAGAAATCAGATTCAATCTTCGGTCGCGAGTTAGGCATCATGGCGTTGGCCGATGTCAGCGAAGATGTAACCACTCGCAACAACCAGTTTTTGAGCGTTGACTTTCAAAGCCAGAACAAAGAATCGGATATCTACTCAATTGAATACAATCGGGTGAACTGGGGATGGGATCTAGTGAAGACATTTGTCGGATTCAAATTCCTTCGCTTCGATGACAGCTACCGTATTGCCACCGCCTCAGGTGCTCGCGGTCCACAACCGGAGCAACGTGACGTATTTGACAACGTGATCGTTCCTGCCCAAGCAGGTCGATCCGCTGATAGTGGATTCTTTAGCATGGACGCTTCCAATAGCCTCTTTGGTGTGCAAGTTGGTGGCGAGCTGTTCTACGATATTGGTTACCGGTGGTCGACATCGGTGGGTGGTAAGTGGGGAGCATTTTTGAATCTGAATGATTTTGACACTGTCACGATCGGAAACAGTGGAACTCCTTTCGAAACCGAAAACGATGGTTCAACCATTTCAACGGCGGCCGAGTTAAACATCTTGGCACACTATCAGATTAGAACCAATCTACGATTCAAGGGCGGCTACAATCTGCTTTATGTCGGGAATGTGGCAACGGTTTCAGATAACTTCGCCCAGCGAGTTCCAACAATCAACGGAATCAACACGGGTGATTCAGATGACGTATTCTTCCATGGTTTTTCGCTTGGCCTCGAATTCTATCGATAACCCTCCGATAGCCAAAGAATCAACAAGGTCGATCGTGCAAAAAGGGAGGGTGGGCTTCCTTTGCGTATGCTGAAACAAAATTGAATCTGGCGTGGGCGGCTGTAGTACTGGCTGTCGCCGATATTGAGCGTCCGTCAAAGATGACTTGAGTTTGTCTAGAATTAGGGTTCTCGGATGCTCTCGCTTTGATAGCGCAACAGCGGGTACAGGAAGTACTCGATCACTCGCCGCTGACCAACTTTGATTTCGGCAGTAGTCGTCATCCCGGGCATGAGGCGGAAATTTTCTGGAACGTCGTCGAGCGTCGCAGGTTCCTGAAGCTGAATTCGCGCCTTGTACATCGTTACGCCAGTACTGCCGCCACTGGTAGACTGCTTCTCGAATGACCCTTCGCTGATCGTTCGAACGACTCCTTCAAGCGTGCCGTGTTTTTGAAACGGAAACGATGCGAGTTTGATGCTCACTCTGCTACCTTGGGGAAGCTCTAACTCTTTCTCGCCGTCCGCTGTATCCGACATCGCACCCGCCATTTGCGCTGTCGAGGCGGCGTGGATTTTTGAAATGTCACGTCCTGCGATTTCAACCTCTGCCTCTAGCGGGACATCGATGGGGACGAGACGAAAGAGCGGTTCACCCGGTCTAAGGACGGATCCCACCGATCGGTCGGCCACTTCAAAAACGACGAATCGTTTAAAAGGAAGATCCTCTGGAACTTTTAGCTCGACCAGTTCATTGGAACGAACTGCCTTGCTCAATTCTTCGTCTGTCTGCCGCAGCTCCTGAGCGGCCAATGCCAATTCGGAGACGATCTCTGATCGCCACTGCGCCGCGTAGACTTCGCGCCGGGCAAGCAGTGTGTCGGCCTCGCGTATCAACTCTCGGCTGCGACTTTTCAATGTGATGTAGTCAGTCTTCGCTTGATTGGTCTGCAAGCGGCGGCTCAGCATATCTTCGGTGGATTTGGATCCGCGTTTGGCGAGACGTTCGATCGTCTTTTCATATTCGCGGTAGTCTTCGTAGGCGGCTTTCTTCTGTTCAATCTCGACGAGATTGTTTTGTCTTTGAATTTTGATTTTTGCAGATTCGGACTCAAACTCGTTCAGCTTCGCAGCGTATTCGTTTTTGCGTTCAAGGAACACCTGCCGCTGGAGCAGCCAGTCAGGGGCTTCATCGTGTCCCGCGATCGAAAACTCGCTTCCATCTTTTTCAGCAATCAGTCTAGCGATCTTACTTTGCAAGCCAGATGCTTTAGAACGAAGCTGTTTGAGTTCGGCGTTAGAGAAGGTTGGGTCCAATGTGGCTAGCACATCGCCGGCGTTTACTTGATCTCCAAAACGAGCCAGCATTGAGCGAATGGGGGTTGTCGTGACGGTTTGGATGACGACGTCCGGCTGGGTTGTAATCAGTTTGCCCTGAGCCGTAACGATCCGATCTACTTCGGCCCAACTTGCCCATGCGACGACGGCAATCATCAGGGCGACGACCGTGTACAAAGTCCACCTAGCACCGCCCGGAACAGAGCGGTTTTCAATTTCGACGGCGTCAGGCTGGAACTCGTTTAGCAAAGCATTGTTTGACTCGCGCTGACGAATTCCCTCAGTGCGTGCTTCGATGCGCTTTCGCTGCCGTTGTTCTTTTACCGTTTCGCTCATCCGCGCCCCATTTGCTGATACCACAAGTCCTGATAGACGTTGCACTTGTCCAGTAGTTGACGATGGGTCCCAACACTGTCAACTTTGCCTTGTTCCAAAACCACGATTTGGTCACAGTCGACTAAAGTCGAAAGCCGGTGGGAAACAATAATGACAGTGCGTCCTTTGGCAATCACTTTTAGATTGCGCTGGATAATGGCTTCGCTTTCTGGATCGAGGGCGCTGGTTGCTTCGTCGAAAATCAGGATCCTCGGATCTTTCAATAGCGCTCGGGCGATTGCCAGTCGCTGTTTTTGGCCACCTGAAAGGTTGGCTCCGTTTTCTTCCAGCAACGTATCATACGATTGCGGCATGCGTTCGATGAATTCGGCTGCCCCCGCCATGCGTGCCACGTAAATGACCTCTTGGAAGCTGCTGTTGGATTTGGCCATCGCGATGTTTTCACGAATCGTGCCACGAAACAAAAAGTTGTCTTGCAGAACAACGCCAATGTTCTGGCGAACGTGAGCAATGTCTAACTCTCGCATGTCTAGTTTGTCGAGTCGGATCAGCCCGCGTTGCGGTTGATGCATGCCCTGAATCATACGGGTGAGCGTAGTTTTTCCTGAACCGCTACGGCCGACGATGCCGACCACTTTGCCGGAGCCAATGGTGAACGAAACGTCGTCCAGCG
>CALKXO010000078.1 GCA_938003615.1 uncultured Pirellulaceae bacterium
ATCCTTTAAATGACGACGGACGGCATTGGCTTTTTGCGATGAATCAAACATTCTTCTGGTTCGGGACATGGAAATTTCCTAAGATAGTATGAGTATAGCAACTCAAATCCAAAAAATTCCGATTCCATCAGAAGCAAGACATCATGAAACTTCCGACAATCTTTCTCTTTGTTGCCATTGCTTGCGGCACGTTATCGGCTGCTGACAATAAGCGTCCCAACATCCTATTTGTGATCTCCGATGATCAGTCGTGGTTGCACACATCGGCCGCCGGCGATCCGGTCGTTAAAACACCCGCTTTCTTGGACGCACGCGATCCTGAAAAGCCTTTTTGTTTCTGGTTAGGAACAAAAGAACCGCACCGCGGATACGGATTCGGCAACGGAGCCAAATCGGGGATGGATTTAGACAAAATCACAGTCCCTCCCTTTCTGCCGGACAATGAACGGGTGCGTAATGACGTTGCCGATTACCTATTCGAAATACAATGGTTTGATCAACACCTTGATCGGGCGTTGAAACTTTTGGAGCAACAAGGAGAACTCGACAACACCCTGATCGTGGTCACGTCGGATAATGGCATGCCTTTCCCCCGTGCCAAAGCTACAGCTTACAACTACGGCGTCCACATGCCGCTGGCCATTCGTTGGGGCAGCGGAATCAAAAAACCAGGACGAATCGTCGACGACTTCGTCAACCATGTTGATTTCGCACCCACGTTTCTCGAAGCGGCAGGAATCGAAGTCCCGAAAGCTATGTCGGGAACCAGCCTGAACAATCTTTTTCAGTCTCGAGAATCCGGCTTCATTGATCCTCAACGCAGCTTTACGGTCACCGGCCTTGAGCGTCACGTGATATCACGACCGGACGGAGAGATGTCTCCTCGGCGAGTCATTAACACCAGAGATTTCGTTTACATTCGCAACTACGCGCCCGACCGGTGGCCGATGGGCAGCGCTGACTTCGAAGGATCTCACCAAGGCAACTTTAGCGACATCGACTACAGCCCGCCAAAAAGTCTTATGCTTGAACTGCAAGACGATCCGGAAATAGAGCCACATTTCAAAAGGGCCTTTGGCAAGCTACCGGGAGAAGAGCTATACCGCATCACGCAAGACCCAGCCCAGCTGGACAATTTGGCCGACAACCCTGAGTATGCCACCATCAAAACGCAGCTGGCGAAGCAGATGGAAGAGCGCTTGGTCGACACGCAAGATCCGCGAGCGAAGGGATTGGCTCCTTGGAAAGCGTATCCGTATTACTCCAACGGCGACAAGTATCTCAAGGGCAAATACCCTGAAGAGTACAAAACGCTTCCATAGGTGTTCTCCTCCATACGATTACCCCCGACACCGCAGACCTTTTTTGCTGTAAACAATCGCTTCGGTGTCTTCGCCAGTGTAGAATTTATCCTGATAGAACAGCGTCCTTACCTCAACCCATTATTAAATCAAATCATGCATAACCACATCGTGAAACTGCTTTCCGCTGCGTGCACCGTCTTCTTCTTTAGTTTCCTCTTTGTCGTTGTCAATGCGACGGAGGCAAATGGCCAAGATCAACCCAACAGTCCTGCGGAATCCAAACTTGGTGAATTCAAGCCGCTGTTCAATGGGAAAGACCTGACGGAGTTCACGGTCGAAGATGGCACGGCTTCCTATCGCATCGAGGACGGAGTGATTATCGGGCGTACCAAGCTGAACAGTCCGAACACATTCTTGGCGACCAAGAAAACATACGGTGACTTTGAATTGACTTTCGAAACCAAAGTCAGTTCCGGATTGAATTCGGGCGTACAGATCCGTTCATTCTCACGCAAAACGGCGAAGGGCAAGTTTGCGTTGGGGCGATTCCATGGCCCGCAGGTAGAAATTGAGGACAGCCCCGGGGAAGCGGGCAACATTTACGGGGAAGCCATGGGCACCGGCTGGCTAACGGATCCTCAAAATACAAACAGCCATTTCAAAAATGGCCAGTGGAACACCTACCGCGTGATCGCCAAGGGACCGAGCATTACCACGTTTATCAACGGAGAGAAGATCACCGAGACCGTTAGCGCCGAAACCTACGCATCGCATCCGAAAGGCCATATCGGCTTACAGGTTCACAGCATCCCAAAGAAAAAATTGAACGGCGCGGAATACTTCGAGGCCCGTTGGCGAAACCTTCAGATCAAGGAGCTACCGCCGGGCCAGCAGGATTGGTCGAACTTCAAGCGGAAGGACTTTCAACCGCAAGTTCAAGAGGCGCTGGCCAACATCGAAGCAGGAATTGCTGCCGGTCCATACAAGGCAACTTGGGACTCTCTCGAAGGCTACGAGATTCCAGATTGGTACAAAGATGCGAAGCTCGGCATCTTCATCCACTGGGGCCCTTATTGCGTCGCCGAATACGGTTGGGAATGGTACCCTCGCGCCATGTATCTCGACCAAACGTCTTGGCGCGGAAACTCTTTCCAACATCACATAAAAACGTACGGTTCACAGAAAACGTTTGGTTACAAGGATTTGATTCCACAAATGACGGGCGATAAATTCGACGCCAACGAGTGGGTGAAGTTGTTTAAGGACGCCGGTGCGAAATACGTTGTGCCGGTCGCCGAACATCACGACGGCTTCGCGATGTACGACTGCTCGTTTACTCAGTGGAACGCTGTCGAAATGGGACCAAAACGAGACATCGTCGGTCAACTGGCCGAAGCAACTCGGGCGAACGGTCTCAAGTTTGGCGTGTCCAGTCACCGAGCGTTTAACTGGTTGTACTATGTGCGTAATGAAAATTTCGACAGCGCCGATCCCAAGTTTGAAGGACTTTACGGACGTGCGCTCCCTGAATTGTTCAAAGAAGACGCAGCCAACTATCAAAAGAACTTTCCGCCACACGATCAAGAGTTCAAAGACGAATGGTTGGCGCGCACTTGTGAACTGACAGATAAATATAGTGCGGACCTCGTTTGGTTTGACTTCGCTATTGCCAACAATAGAAAGGTCTCAGCGAAAGACAATCTGTTTGCTGAACATTTGCAGAAATTTGCGGCTTACTTTTACAACCGAGCCGCCAAGCAGGATCGCGTTCCAATTTTAAACTATAAATGGGATGCATTTACCGAGCGATCGGCCGTACTCGACTTGGAGCGTAGCAAGCTGGACAACATCCGCGATCTGTTCTGGCAAACCGACACGTCTGTCGCGACCAATACATGGGGCTACATCGACAACATCAAATACAAACCAACGAATCTCATTGTCGATGATCTGATCGACATCGTTTCGAAGAACGGTTGTTTGTTACTGAACGTCTGCCCGCGTAAGGACGGCACGATCCCAGAAGAGCAACAGACCATCCTGCGGCAGCTTGGCAATTGGATGTACATCAATGGAGAAGCTGTCCATGGTTCGCGTCCGTTCAAGATCTATGGCGAAGGCCCAACGGGGACGGTGATGGGGCACGTATCGGAATCCAAGAACAAGCCATTTGTCAGTGAAGACTATCGTTTCACCACACATGGTGACATCGTCTACGTCTTCTGTCTTGAGAAACCTGAATCCGGAGCCGCGCTGATCAAATCCTTCAAGAAAGGCAACGAGCTACTCGATGGCGAGATCAAGTCACTCGAACTGCTCGGCAGTGACGCCGCCGTCGATTGGTCAGTGAACGAAGAAGGGCTCAGCGTCAAACTTCCAGAAGCACTGCCGACGCTGTACGCTCACGTGTTTAAGTTGCAGATCGAGTAGAAAGCGCCGAATTTTATAAGTGGCAGAGCCATTTAGCGGTTGAAGACTAATCGTGTTTGATCTTGAGGGATCCAACAAAGGCGACCATCGGCTAGTTCAATTTGCAACCACTGCGATCTTCGGTCGTTGACTTGAAACTCCAGTCCGTCATGCAGGGGCTCGTTGAATGCCGTGTCGTACGTGTAAGCTGGCCCCTTGCGCCCGTAGACCTCGCCGACGGAAACCACACCCGCGCTTCCCGAATGGCTTTGTGCAATCAGAGTGCTCACGCCCAGTGCTACGACAATGGTGGCACCCACAATGCAACCTGTAAACGTCACGGATGTTCGATAGCGCGCGTGTAACAGCAGCGCCGCCATTAGTAGAAACCACACAAGTACCAGTGCAGCTAGTAGCCAACGTACGGGCCAAGAGCTTATCGCCAACGCTTCGTTGTGATCTAACCCGTCGACGTTCAAGGCACGGGCTGCCGTTAAATTTGCGCTAATGTCCCGGTCAAAAGGACGGAAGATTCGCGCCTGCCGATAACAAGCGATAGCGCGGCCCAACGCACCCGATTTAAACCACGCATTGCCTGCGTTGTACCACGCCGCTCCTAGACGATTTTCATTTGTCGCGGCGACTTCGTATTTCAATGCTGATTGTTCATACAACGCCTCGGTCTCCGGTAACCCGGGCGTAGATTCAAGGGCGCGGCTGAACAACGACTGAGCTTCATCCCACTCCGACGCCATCGTGGCTGCGGGAAACAAAAACGATGTCGCAAGAAGCAATAGAGAAGCATCTCGAAAACACTTCAATAGTCGACCGGCGATATCATTCAACTTCGGCACCGAGGGTGTTGGATGCTGGGAAGAAAAGTCGCGCTCATCAAATCCGGCATGCGTGTCAGCAATCAGTTGAATATCTTCATGTGGCAAATCGAGCTCTCTCAGGCGTTTGACTGCGTCTCCCGAAGTCCACGCACCAGCCGGCATCGAGAAACCGGCTGCGATGAATTGCAAGAATGCTTCCCACTTTTCCGGCGTGCCTTCGGAGCACTTAAGCAGCTCACGGTAAGCCAATGCCTGTCGCCGGTAAACGGGTTTAACTGCTCGCCGACGTCGTTCGCGCACCCATGGCAACAGCAGCGCGAATAAGGAACTGCAGGCTAAAATCCACAGCCACCAATACTCGGCCAGCACGGATATGATTATGTTCAATAGGTGATTCATCGTTCCGGGGTGTGAGTTGTGCCAAATTCCTGCAGGATGTTCAGTTAGCTGTTGATCAGGATTGAGTGACCTTACATCGAAATAGTTGCGTCCATCTTGCGGATTAACCTTAAGCGGAATCGAAGCAGTTTGAAAGTCTTGGTACTTCCCTGAAATCGAATCGAAAATTGGAATTCGCAGTGAAGGAAGCGCAACGATATCGGTGGACAGCGGCCGCAAGCGTGCTCGAAAGCCTGTACCATCAGCGTACCAAGTGCGACTGAACTCTTCGGAGACATGGAATCTCCCACGCAGGCTGCGTTGCAAGTTCAACGGCTGAAGCTCCAGCATACCGTGCGGCGCGTCACTTTGAACACGCAGATCAAGATTTAGCACCTGTCCAACCATTAGCTCGTCAGTCGAAATGGCAACATCTATTTGGGAAGGCTGAAACAGGTTGCTGAAAAGTTCGGATCGGCCTTCAACCGGAAGCGCCAGCACCTCAATTGAAGTCGCTTTCGATTCGACAAACACTCGTTCATACGCCTTAAGCGCAGAGAGCGGTTCAAACAGGCCGTTGTTATAGTACGCTGCATAGGGGGCAAAAGCACTGGTCCTTCCTTTGAGCAACGCACATTCCAGCCGCGTAGCGGGAATCTCAACCTTGCCAGGTTCATGGAAGCGCAGAAAGACAGGAAAGCTGACCGCGCCAAACGCATCCTCATCGTCAGCCGGCTTCTCCCGTCTGGCAACGATCCGCCTGCCCCCAATGGGTAGTCCCACTTGTTGTTCTTCTGGAGCCGTACAACGTGGAATCACCACGTCCACATCATCGGAATAAAACAACTTGGGCGCACATTGCAAAGCGCGAAACCGATTGGCAGGTAGATCGCTGGACCAAGCAACATCAATTCGCAGCGGTTGCCCAACATAGACCGATGTTCTACGGGGAGTGAATTCGAACTGCATCTCCTCCGTCGGTTGAGGAACGCTAACGAGAAACTGCCTAGAGCGTGTGCGATAGATCTTCGTTTCTGATTCAAACTCCAACGTTGGAAAGACAGCCACACCTGTATTGCGCGGCTGAAATCGAACCACGGCTTGCGCTCCGTCCCCATTGTTCTTTGCCTTCTTCGTTGCTGATTCAATCACCTCCACAGCAGCGAACGAGACATTCCTATCGCCTGTGGGCAAGTCCTCAGGCTGTTTGACGGATTCAGGAAATCGAATCACGGCCGTCGCCAGAACGTCTGTGAACCATGTTTGCTCTTTGAACTCCAACGGGAGTTCGACGACTTCGCGCGCGTCTTCCTCAGCTGCACTTCCGGATTGGGCGTGAACGACACCAACGCTCAAAAAAGTGAGTACGACGGCTAAAACAACTACGCTCAGCAGACCATGGAACCACCGACTGGCTGCGTAGCGTCGCGCGCTGCTCTTTGGCCACGACATCTGAAATACTTGGTTGAGCCTACATTTGCAAAATGGAACTGGGGCTATCGTCCAAACGATTAGACCAGACAGTCGCCCTGTGCTCGACGAAAGTACGTTCTTTCGAGGAGCCAAAGACGACGAGGTTGAGGAATTCTCTCTCACCAGTCCTTCTCCACTTTGCTTTGATTTCCCTTTGCCCGTTGTTGCTGACGAAACTGTAGGCTGCCCTGTTCTTGTTGCAGAATGTCTTCCACCGAGTAGTTCGGCGTCGGAAGTGGTTGCATGTTTGAACCGCTGGCGAAATCTCCCTGACCTTGCATCGAAGACATCATCGAATTCTCGGAATCACTCGACTCCATCATTTCATCGTACTCTTCTTCGTCATCCCACTCGCCTTCGTCAGAATCGCCAGAATTGTCTTTCGCCAGCAGGTCCAAGATCTCCTGAATGCGGGCGATGGCAAGTTGTTGTTGATCGCGTGCGGCCGGCCAAGTGTTCCACTGCTGTACTATGTTAACGGCGATGTTCTGAGCGTCGACGGCCTGTCTCATCAACTGCATTGGCTCTTCCAGAAAACTCAACGCAGCAGGATTTTCCTCCGATTGAGCAGAAGCCATTTGTTCATCGAGATCCTTCATCGTTTCGAGAATCGATTTTCCACGGCCACGAAGTGCGACTTGTTGTTGAGAAAACTTCTTAGAATCGTTAACGGCAGTCTCGGGTTCCACAATTGGTCCTGGAATCGATTGGCTCTTCCGCTGCGAGCGTGGCCGCGCTGGTATGGTCTCTCGAAGTGCGCTTTGTTCCTTCTGAAGTTGTTGCAGTAATTTCACAAGTTCTTGAAGCTGTTCTTCCAACGCTTGGTCCCGTTCATCTTCCACCGCGATACGTTGCCTAATTTCAGAAATCAAACTGGCCGTCGGATCCAATCTTCGACCGGCCTGTTCAAAACCGGGTTGCAATCGACAGGCATCTAAAAAACATGTCTGCGCATTTCTTACGAGGGATAGTTCCGAACGCGGGTCTGCATTCTGCTGGGCCGCCAAGTCCAAGTAGCACAACCCTTGATTAACACGTAGCGTCGCAAGTTGTTCCGGCGCGGGGAGTGAGCTTGAGAAATTTGACTCAACTAAACCGTATGCCTCAAGTGCGTCGGCACAACGTCCCTGTTCTTGCAGCAGCATTGCATCAGCGAATGTGGGAACGCCAGCCGGATCTTCGGCCACCGTCGGTGCTCCAGAGATAAATCCGACCAGTACCGCACAAGCAAGGAAGAAAGCCTTCCGAACGGGCTTCGTGGGATTTTGACCAGTGATCGGCATCTTCATCTCAGCCAACAACAACATTACTAGCGCGACAGCGATCAAGAAAAAACCAAGCTCGCGATAGACGACGTAGCTATCTGAACCGACGGTGTCGGCGATCGGTTTATTGGCGGCATAATTCGAATAGATACCGCCCAAATCAAATGCGTCCGTCCCCACCGAAACGTGAGAGGCCTCCGGCGACAACCGTGCCAGTTCCCGCAAGCCACTTTCATTGAGCCGCGTCGTCACGATTTGATCTCCGTCTTTCAAATAGTCGGTTGATCCATTCTCATCTTCGGCGCCATTCTCATCTTCGGTGCCTTCGATTGCTCTAATTGTCTTAGCTGATTCAATAGGGATACGAGCACCGGAGGTCGCGTCGCCGATCCCAATCATCATCACCCCCGCCTCATACTGGCTGAGCAGCTCGACAACTCGATCGTTTTGAGGACCGTGTTCTTCGCCATCGGTCAGCACTACCAAATCCTGCATGCCTTGCCGCTGCTCGGTAAGAATCGTGTCGGCGCATTTTTCTGCGGCCGAAAGCAGCGTTGTCCCGCCAAAGTCAACAGCGCGCGGCGTCGCTTGATCGAGCATGTATCGCGCAAATTCGTAATCATAGGTCAGCGGACACAGAATGTTTGCGCTGCCTGCATAGATCACCAGCGCGACGCGCTCCGATTGAAAGCTGTCCAGTGCGTCCCGAATACCATCTTTGGCGGCGTCCAAACGGGACGGGAACGCGTCACGTGCCAACATGCTCTGCGAAACATCCAACACAAACACAACGTCACGACCACTCTTGGAAATCGACTGCCGTCTCGGGTTAACGCCGGGTCGTGCCAAGGCCAGCAACAGCAGCGTTACAGCCGCCAACCGCAAACGGTCGGTCCAGATCCAACGTACGGGCACTCCACCGTCCACCTGCGTGTGCACGGCATCTCTGCGTTTTTGCGCACGACAAATCAACCACCACAGCGGCGGCAAGAGCAACAGTAGCAGAAGCAAGCTCGGATTTTGAAATGTAAATTGGATCATAAGGCGATTATTGAAACTACTACGGGACCGTTCTTAACCAAGTCGCTTCGACGATCAGCGCGGAGCCTAGTAGACCCAGCCCAATTGCCAACGGAAGCCAGAACCACTCTGTGATGCGAGAGTATTGTTTCGTCACAATCCGAGAGCGCTCAAGCTGATCCACTTCTGAATAAACGGCCAACAATGAATCGAAGTCATACGCGGTACGAAAGAGGCCTCCCGTTTCCAGACTGATATGTTCGAGTACACGTTCTGAGTCAGTAAGCTGCGCCGTTGTTGCAGTCGATGAACTGGAGTTAAGACGATCGCCGAGACTAATGCAATAAATGCGACAGCCCCACTGCTTGGCGAGTCCTGCGGCTTCCACCGGTAAATGTTGTCCTGAGTTATTCTCTCCATCGGTCAAGAGAATGATCACCCGACTGGAGACCTCACCTTCTAACGAATTGCGTTCTCGAATCTCTGGATCGTCTAATTGCTGTAGACGAGCTGCTGCAATTGAGAGCGCGTCGCCATACGCGGTACCGTCTTCGTTAGGGCGTTCTTGGATTTCAAGTGCTCTCACTAATTGCAATAGTGCACCGTGCCCCAGCGTCAGCGGACTGCGTGTGTCGGCGTATCGCGCAAACGTCACCAACCCCAGCAAGTCGCCCTCACGGCCATTTAGTTGATCGCCGTCACCCGCGATAAATCGTTCCACCAGTTCTCGTGCTACTTCCATGCGCGACTTTTGTTTCTGGTCGGGCAATTCCATCTCCATCCCCATGCTGCTGGATACGTCGACCAGCAATTGGATAGCGATGCCTTCGGAAGCCTGTGTCGTATAGGTAGAACCAACCTGCGGACGCGCCAGCGCGACGATTGTGAGGGTCAATGCCGCAACGCGTAACGTCGGCGGCAGCCAAAGATACCGGGATCGTCCAACAGGCGTATCTTCCCATAACTCAAGAGATGGCACGCGCAAACTAGATCGCGTTCGTCGGTTGAACCACGTAACCAACGCCGGCAAAGGTAGCAGCAACAGGAGCCATGGCCAGACAAAATTCACGCGCTCAACTCCTCCTGCAGCAGGCGGGCTAAACCTGCTGGCATGTTCTGCGCGCTCGGTGCTGAGTACACCGCTTGTTGGATCTTGCTTCGCAGCTCCGGCGACACGGAAATATTAGGATCGTTGAGTAACTGTTCCATGTCGTGCTTTGAAAAAATGATGCCCGATCGCAACTGATCCACCAAGCGGCTTCTTCGTGATGAGTCTTGCACTGATTGTTCCGGCTGCGAAGCGCGTTTTCGAACTCGCAAAAACCCGAACAGACGCAATAGCGACACAACGACAGCGCCGATCGCCAAACCGAAACACCAAGGCAGAACACTCGTTGGGGTTTCAAGCTCGTCGGGAGGCATGGGAAGAGGTGCGTTAGAAAGAGTTACGTCCTGAAACGCCTGAACATTAAGCGTTAGATCGGGTAGCTCAATCGTTTGATTTCCATCGGCGGTTGAGATAGTCGCAGTCATGCCGGCAATTACAATTTTCCCTGATGACACAGGTTGAAGCAACAGAGTTTGCTGCTGCCGGAAGATTCCCTGCGCGTAGAAGATTGGGATCTTCTCTTCGGCGAGGAGACGTAACTGCGGATGGTTTGGCAGCTGCAAGTGGAAACGCCCCCAAGACGTCCGACTCATCTCAACGCGCAGTTCAACGATGTCACCCGGCCGCGCTTCGGCCGGAACAATGACGGCGGAAATGCCAAAATTGGAATTGCCGTTCTCCGGTCCCGTCGTTGCGAACGCTGCACCAAACGTTAAGAAAACCGCCGAGGAAACAATTAGGGTGATCACGAAGGAAATCATCGCGCACCTACGATAGCCATAAGCGCCTAACATTCAGCCTCCCGTCACATCGGCGATGCGTCTGAGACGTGAATGAAAGTACCCCGCCAAAGCCGTGACGCAATCCTCATGGACCAAGATCTCCATCAATCCGATTCCAGCCTGCAACATTGTTTCTTGCAAGTCCACGTGGTGAGTTTGCGTCTGTCGGCTGGCCGATCGTAAATCTACATATCGACGCTCACCCGTTTCAGAATCTTGCACGTGAACTAATTCGGTGCTCGTCGTCAGATGAGCTTCTGGGTCCAGCACGTTGACAGCGTTGAGATCGTGTCGTCCCGCCAAGGCACGTAGCTCTTGCCAATAGTCATCCGCCATAAAATCCGACAGCACAAATACGACCGAATACTTTCGCGCCATATGTCCAAAATGCCCCAAGACCGTTTCGAAGGCTGTCGCAGTTCCGTCTGGTTGAAAATTCAACAGCGCATCCATGATCCGCAAAGCATGCGTGCGCCCTTTTCCAGGCGGGACAACCAATTCGACTCGATCAGTAAACAGAATCAGACTGACACGATCATTATTCTTGACTGCCGCCATCGTCAACAAAGCGCAAAGTTCAGTCATCAACTTACGCTTCCGTCCCCCCGCCGAATCGAGAATCGACGCTGACAAATCTACCAAGAGATACAGCACCTGTTCGCGCTGCTCAATATAGCGTTTGATATGCGGCTGACCGGTACGCGCGGTGACCTTCCAATCCATCGTTCTCACATCGTCGCCCGGTTGGTAGGGACGCACTTCCTCAAATTCAATTCCCTGTCCGCGAAAAACGGATCGATATTCTCCAGCCAACAGGTGCTCGACCGGGCGACGACATTTCAGCTCCAACAGCGACAATCGCGTGCCAGAATCAAGCATTGAATCGACCATTAGGATTCCACCGTCGGTACGTTGGACAACATTTGATCCAACAGATCATCCGAAGTAATCGATTCCGCTTCAGCGCGATAGGAAATCGCCAACCGATGCCGCAGCACATCGTGCGCCACATCTTTCACGTCCTGTGGAACGGTATAATCGCGGCCTCGCATCATCGCATTTCCGCGTGCCGCCAATGACAGATAGATCGACGCACGAGGCGACGCGCCAAATCGCAAATAGCGTTCCACGTCCAAACCATACTTGGCAGGGTGACGAGTACAATCGACCAGCCGGATAATATAGCGCTCGATTTTCTCATCTAAAAAAGTAGACTCTAGCGCCCCACGCATCTGTATTAGGCCATCCAAAGTCAGCACTGCCTGTGTGTTCTCTTGCTCTCTGGTCGTTGCCATGCGCTGCATAATCAGCAATTCTTCGTCGGTCGTCGGATAGTCAACTTTCAGCTTGAACATAAACCGATCAACTTGGGCTTCAGGCAAAGCGTAAGTGCCTTCCTGTTCGATCGGGTTCTGTGTCGCCAAGACGAGAAACGGCGACGGCAAATCGTAAGTTTCCTTGCCGAGCGTTACCTGTTTTTCCTGCATCGCCTCGAGCAACGCCGACTGTACTTTGGCTGGGGCACGATTGATTTCATCTGCTAAGAGAAGGTTGGTAAATACAGGACCCTTTTCCGGTGTAAAAGTGTGATTGCGCGGGTCATAGACCAGCGTTCCTGTAAGGTCGCCCGGCAACAAATCCGGCGTGAACTGAATTCGGCTAAACTGCGCATCAACCGCCTTGGCGAGGCAATTGATCGTTAGTGTTTTCGCAATGCCGGGAACGCCCTCAAGAAGAACATGGCCGTCGCACAGCATCGCCAATAAGAGTCGGTCGATCAGCGCTTGCTGGCCCACGACCTGTTTCGCAATTTCGGATTTTACTTGTTCCAGTTTCTCACCGGAGTTGATCGCTTGCATCGTCAAAGGTTTGCCGTTTATTTTTCATTTAAGGTCAAAGTTAAGTGTCATCTATCGATCACCAAAATTTTCGCGCGCACAAATAACCAACTTCAGTTCAGGACTCCTGACCAGTGTATTTACCTATCGCTACATTGGCTACAGCATCAAACCAGCCAGTTCACCTATTGAGCCAGACGGCTACCGTGCTCGCGCGCTCTCTAACGCTCTCTCTAACTTCTTTTTTCTTTCTCTTGTTCGGTAGCTTTTGAACAGGCGGTTCATCCGGAACTTAATATAGTCCTTTCAATCGGATCAGCTCAGTTTTCAGCGTCTCAATTTTCGACCGGCACTCCGGATTCGAGTAGACGTTATTCATTTCGACCGGATCTTTCCGCACGTCATACAGTTCCCATTGCTCACCGTCAGGTACATCCATTCCGTAAAACTTGATCAGCTTCCAGCGCCCATCGAATACACCTTCATGGCGTTGAGGTGAATCTTCTCAATCACTACCGTTTGGTAACCGTTTCCTTGGAGAATTTTTTGAAACTGCTGTTGGTTGTGGTCGAAGGCATCACGATTATCATATTTGCCATTCATGTGACTATGCTTTCCCGTCAATAGCGTTGCGCGACTTGGGGCACAAATCGAGTTCCCTACATAGCAACGATCAAATCGCATGCCTTCTTTGGCCAGACGATCAATGTTCGGAGACGGATTCAATGATTGCAGTCGTCCGCCATAGCTCCAATCGTTTGGTATGAATGATCGTCGGAAAAAATCCAAACGATATTGGGGCGACTCTCTTTGACACCACTCTCTACTGCACAAATCTACTGCACAAATCTACTGCACAAATAATGTTCCCGGCAGCAAAACAAATGTTTGCTAGAAAGACGCAACACACAATTAGAATCAGAATCCGCGTCATGCGATTTCCTTTAATTTGCTTACTACTTCTTGCTCTACGGCATATTATTCTAAACCACGATGGCCTTTTTACATCCTTACTGATGTAAGAAGTAGCGAAACTTTTCCGGCGAAACTTTTCCTTTTGATAGTCGTTAAATCGAAAGGATGAGTGTAAAAAGGAACTTCAAGCGCATCTACAGATCAGAATTCGCGTGCACCATTTTAATGAAACAAACTACCCAATGACAAAAACATTTAGACTGATTGTTTGCTTTGCCATTGTCGGATGTCTTTCAACCGAAGGTTGGGCACAAGACGCCGCCAATGATCGTCCAGCGAAACCAAACGTGTTATTCATCATTTCAGATGACCTAAATACGGCCCTCAGCGGTTTTGGCCACGCACAGTGCAAAACACCAAACCTAGACAAGCTGGCCGATCGTGGCGTTTGTTTTGGAAATATGCATTGCCAATACCCCGTTTGCGGATCGTCACGCGCCTCGATCATGTCGGGGTTATACCCCTATACGAATCACACATTGGCCAACGAGGGTACGCTGCGCGAAAGTATGCCGGACGTCGTCACGATGTCACAAATGTTTCGCAACAACGGGTACTACGCGGCTCGGGTCAGCAAGATTTACCACATGAGAATTCCTAGCAGTATTCTCGCAGGAACGACCGAACACGATGACCCCCTCTCATGGGATGAAGCGATCAACATTAAGGGCCCCGAGCAACATGCGGCAGGCGAAGCAGTTAAGTGGTCGCCCAAAGACACGGGAGCTCAGACGTTCCGGTCAGTGTCCGCCGAGGGTGACGATTCGGTACATGCTGACGGCATGGCGGCAGACCAAGCCATTGAGTTGCTGGGGAAGATGAAAGACAAACCGTTTTTTTTAGCCGTTGGTTTTGTACGACCTCACGTTCCTCTTGTTGCTCCGAAGAAATATTTTGATCTGTACAATCGAGAGGAGATGATCGCGCCGGAGGTTCCAGCCAACGACCTTGATGATGTACCCAAGATCATTCGGAAGTACAAGGAAGCCGCTAGTCACTATGGTGTCACGCCGGAGTTGCATAAGGGACTTCTTCAAGCCTACTACGCCAGCGTTTCCTACATGGACGCTCAGGCGGGGCGCGTGTTGGCGGCGCTTGAAGAAAACGGTCTTGCCGACAACACAATCGTCGTCTTCACCAGCGACCACGGGTACCTTTTAGGACACCACAATAAATTCCAGAAGCAACATTTGTTTGAGGAATCCACGCGCGTGCCGTTCATCGTCAGTGTGCCTTGGCTAGACAAACAGCACGGCAACACATCCCATAAAATCACGGAACTCATTGATCTTTACCCAACGCTTGCCGAATTGGCTGGGTTGACGCCGCCGGCGGGTCTTCACGGCACCAGTTTACTCCCGCTGCTTAACGACACAGACTCGACTGCTTGGACCAAGCAACAAGCGTTTACCATTTCGCGGAGCGGCGGCGAAAGTTTGCGGACCGACCAATGGCGTTTCACTCAGTGGGGCTTCGGGAAATCTGGTTACGAACTTTACGATCTGAAAAATGATCCGGGAGAGTTCACCAACCAAGCAAACAATCCCGAATATGCCGCCTCACTCAAACAGATGCAAAAACAGCTCGAGCAAAAACGCCTTCAGGCTGGCTATCAAGGCTGGAGGGCGCAGAATCCTATCAAAGAGAAAAGTGGTCAAAAGAAGCCCAAGGATCGCCGTAAAAAAGTTGAGACGAATAATTAGAAGGGCGAAATTTGAATTCTAAAAATGCGTTTTGTTTTGATGCAATTGGTTTTGCCATCATTTTTCTAGCTGTTTTTTCGCCGACCGAAAGTACGTTGGCGAACGATACTGACCGACCCAATATCGTCTTGATGATGTGTGACGATCTTGGTTACGGTGATGTCGGATTCAATGGCAATCCTTACGTGCAAACTCCGCATTTGAATCAACTGGCGACCGACGGGGCCAACCTGACGCACTTCTATTCGATTGGTCCAGTCTGTTCGCCAACACGTGCTTCTTTTCTTACCGGCCGGCATCACTATCGAATGGGGATTTACACCGCCAATCAGGGGCACCTTCCCAAACAAGAAAACACGATTGCGAGGCTGCTGAAAACCAAGGGGTACACGACTGGCCACTTTGGCAAGTGGCATTTAGGTACGTTGAATCCAGAAGTCTCACCGAAAGGCAAGTCACGGAAGGCAAAAGCGAATTTTGCACCACCGTGGGAGCGCGACTATGATCGTTCCTTCGTGATGGAAGTGGCAGTCAAAACATGGGAGCCCACCACGGGCAGACAATCCAAAAACAATCCTTACTATGAGGATGGCGTTGTCACGGCCGAGAACCTAAATGGAGGCTCGTCGCGCATCATTATGGATCGAGTCATCCCATTTGTTCAAAAAGCGGTTGAAAGTAAAACGCCGTTTCTTTCCGTGGTCTGGTTCAACGCCCCGCACAAAGATATCGAGGCAGGACCGGAGTATCTAAAAAGGTATGAGGGATTCGGTGGCGCTGCTCATTATTTCGGTTGCATCTCGGAGGTCGATGATCAAATCGGACGTTTGCGTGCCGAACTCAAACGTCTAAAGATTGATAATAACACTGTCCTTCTTTTCACCAGTGACAACGGCCCGCTAGGAGGCAAGCTTAAGTCGAAAGAAGCTTATGGAAAAAGCGTGAATCGAGTCGCTGGGAACTCCGGCGGATTTACCGGCGGCAAGCGCGACATGTTCGAAGGCGGCGTGCGTGTCCCAAGTCTCGCCTACTGGCCGGGCCAGACAAAGCCCGGTTCGACGATTGACGTGCCGATGTCAGTACTCGACTATTTGCCGACACTGGCCAGCGCCTTAGACATGCGGCTTCCTGAAAATCGCGTGCTCGACGGAGAAAATGTTCTGCCAATACTGCGTGGAGACAAACAAACCCACGACAAGTCTATTCCGTTTCGATACGAAAACGACGCGTGGTTGGTGAAAGGCAAACTCAAATTGGTAATCGTTTCCGCGACCGACCCATCCAAGGATCGACTATTTGACCTCGCGGCGGACAAAGTGGAAGCACACAACATCGTCATGCAGCATCCCGAGAAGGTTTCTGAGATGCGCAAAGAGCTACTTGCGTTTCTTGCATCAGCGAAACAGAGCCATAACGGCGAGGAGTACGAAACTGAATTCAAGCCAGTTGAACGTTGGCATGCTTTGGGTGAACTCAGCCGAAAGATGAAAAAGAAAGCAAATGAGGGACTGAAATGACGCTGAAACTGATGATGCTCGGCGGGCTATTGCTGAGTGGGTTCCTTATGGTGCACAGTGCAGCGTTTTCTGTGGCCTCCGCTGCCGATGAGCGCCCCAACCTTATCTTTCTAATGGCTGATGACCAGTGCACCTATTCCATGGGGTGCTACGGGAACGAAGATGTGCAGACGCCGAATCTGGATGGTTTAGCCCGAAAAGGAATGGCGTTTGATAATCACTACGACACCACTGCAATTTGCATGGCCAGCCGCGCGACGGTAATGACCGGCATGTTTGAATTCAAAACGGGCTGCAATTTTGAACACGGTGACATGATCAATGACACGTGGCAGAAATCTTATCCTGTGTTACTGGGTCATGCGGGTTATCGGACGGCGTTTGCGGGCAAGTTCGGATTCGATGTGAAGGATAAGCCCGATGGAAAAAGAATATCTGGAATCGGTCAGGCGTTTGACAAATGGGGAGGGGGAGAAGGACAGACCAGCTACCAGACCAAGGCTAACAAAACGATGGCCGCCTACGCACAAGAGTATCCCCATTCAACTCTTTCCTATGGAGCTTTCGGAAGCGACTTTATTCGGGAATCCATTAGAGGAGATCAACCATTTTGCTTGTCGATCAGTTTCAAAGCTCCGCACAAACCGGCCGAACCCGATCCGAAATTTGATGACATTTACAAGGGTAAAACATTCAAGAAGCCTGCCAATTATGGTCGCAAAAATGGCGCGCATCTCTCGAAGCAAAGCCAGATGGATCGACAGTACGAACGCTTCTTCAGCTGGAATTATGCCAACAAATATGATGAAGTAATGGCGACCTATCATCAGCAAGTCTACGGAATCGACCAAGCAGTCGGCATGATTCTCAAGACGCTTCAAGAAACGGGCGCAGATAAAAACACTGTCGTGATCTACACCTCGGACAACGGTTTTTTGTGCGGTTCACACGGGTACGGATCGAAGGTGCTGCCGTACGAAGAATCGGCGCGCGTTCCAATGATCATCTTCGACCCGCGTGAGGCCAACAGCGGACGGGAGCTGCGATCAAACGCGCTTACGGGGAACTGTGATTTTGCCCCCACCATGTTGCGTCTTGCCGGTTTGCCCATTCCAGAAAACATAGACGGCCGCGATCTAATGAAACTTTATCGAGAACCAACGGCTGAAATCCATACCGCGCTTCCATTGATCAACGTGTGGGGGCACTCGGCCACACACGCGTTGTCCATTGTGACCAAAACTCGTAAGTACATCTATTGGTATTACACAGACGAAGACCAAAACATGAAGCCGGTGGAAGAGTTGTTCCAGTTGGATAAAGATCCGTTAGAGATGGAAAATCTCGCGTCAAATCCTGAAATGCAGCCCGTTCTTGAGCAAATGCGTCAACACTACGACTCTCAATTAAGGAATTGGGTAGACCAGAGCGTAAGCTACAACGGCTACAAAGAGTTCGGGACGCTGTTTGACCGCAACGTCGAATGGGAAGCGAAGTCCAAGATACTTGCTGCGCGGCTTCCCAAACCATTGCTCAAGAAGAAGAAAAACAAAAAGCCGAAGAAGGAAAAAATTCCCAACTGAGCATCCTTACGGTTCAGAGTTCAACAAACCAGTCGGGGACCAAGGATCAGTTCTCGTCCAAACCAAAAACAACCATGAAACTGAGGCTCGGTCTGCCTCGTTGGCTGTCATCTAACACTGACGATGACTATCTCGAAACGGCGTTTTCCAAAGTGCTCAAACGCACGAAATAATGCTCTTATTTCCTCTCAAAGACCTCTTTGCATTCTTTGAAATGCAATCGCTCGTCGTTCGCCACCACGTGTCGCAAAACGACATCCCAAGATTTCTGGAAATCCCTGGCCAACTGTACGATAATTAGCTTGCGTCGCTCGCACCAGAACTTCGTGACAAACTGTCCAAGGTCGACTGGTCTAACGCAGAGATTTGGCCGCCGCGGCAAGCTCAAACTGTGAATCTCCGCGATAGCTAAGTGCGGTTTCTTTGACTAAAAATTTGGGAACAAGGTGGTTGAGATCAACCGTCTAGATTACCTTTTGAGCAGCATTGAATTCACGTCGCCGATGCAGACACGTCCCTTGTACCCGAAGAAAGCAATTAAGAATGACTTTGCCCCAACGAACAAAAAGCGATACTTGTCGCGTGCTATTGACCGCGCTGATTGCCGCGTTGTTGTCTTTCAGCGGTGGTTTGACAATCGGACAAGAGTTGGATCCTCAGCAGCAGAGTTGGATCGACCACTACGCGAAGCAGAAGAACGCGCCGAAGCTCAGCGAGATGTTGCTCAACACCGACGACGAGCCCGAGTTAACAGACGGATTTACTGTTCTATTCAATGGCAAGGATTTAACTGGATGGAAACCAAAAGGTGGAACTTGTACATTCGAAGTAAAAGATGATCAGATCATTGGCACCTGCGTTCCGGGATCACCAAGCACTTACCTATGCACTGAAAAGTCAGACTATAAGAATTTTATCTTCACCTGCGATCTGAAGATGGAAGTCGACGGCAATACCGGAGTTCAGTTTCGGTCGAATTCAAAACCAGATACTAGCAAAAAGGCGAAACCTAATTCGGAAGCGGTGTTCGGTCCTCAATTCGAAGTCGAGGGGAAGGGTAAAAATGGTAGGCATTGGACAGGCGGCATTTATGGCCAAAGCTGTGGTGGCTACTTTTATCCGTTGTGGCTGAAAGAACATAGGGCTGCCCGTGCCGCCGAAAACGCAACCGGATGGAATCGCGTGACGATTTCAGCCGAAGGCCATGTCGTCAAAACGTGGCTCAACGGCGTGCCAGTTTCTCATTGGATTGATGCCGGCACCTACTCCGAGGGATTTTTTGGTCTGCAAGTTCACAAGGGAAAATCGGGTACGATCCTATTCAAGAATTTGCGCGTCAAAGAGCTCAGCGAATAATTTAGCGGCACGTAAACTTTTGTTGAATTTATCATCGTTGACGTCGCGCCGTGGACGCGACTCCGTAACGTAGTGCGAGCGTCACTCTTGGTCAAAAACATATCGAAATGAAAGCAATTATTGGTTTGGCATCAAGTTCCAACCAGCTCAAATAAATTGGGATTAACCTTCCGGACGATCTGGATCGAGGAAAGAACTAATGACACTAGATTATGACCCTCGATTTCCCGGCATTGACGATTTGCGGGAAGGTGCACGGAAACGCATCCCCCGTTTCGCATTCGAATACCTCGATGGCGGCTGCAATGAAGATGTTAACCTTCGTCGCAACACGTCCGACATTCGAGACGTCGAACTGATTCCTCAGTACTTGTCCAAGCATGTCAAATCAGACATGGGTACCGAACTGTTTGGGCATAAGTACGATGCGCCTTTTGGAATTTCGCCGATTGGTCTCCAAGGATTGATGTGGCCCGGGACTCCAGAAATTCTCGCCAAGGCAGCCTTTAAGCACAACATTCCTTTCTGCCTTAGCACCGTTTCGACCAGCAGCATTGAGACGATTGCCGAACTGACTAAAGGTAACGCTTGGTTTCAGCTTTACCATCCGTCCGAGGACCAAATGCGCGATAACATTATCAACCGTGCGAAGGCTGCCGAAATGCAGGTGCTGGTCATTCTTGCCGACGTACCTACCTTTGGATATCGTCCGCGCGACATTCGCAACGGCTTGGCGATGCCGCCAAGCATGTCGTTGCGAAACATCATGCAGATCATCGGCCGCCCAACATGGGCGCTGAGCACGTTGAAGCACGGCAAACCAGAATTTGAGACACTCAAGCCCTACATGCCGCAAGGCCTTGATATGAAGCAGCTTGGACAATTCATGGACAAGACTTTTTCAGGAAGACTCAACGAAGAGAAAATCAAACCGATCCGCGACATGTGGCCTGGCAAGCTTGTCATCAAGGGCGTTGCCTGTGAGGAAGATGCCGAACGTGCGGTGCGGTTGGGCGTCGATGGATTGTGGGTCTCCAACCACGGTGGCCGACAACTAGACGCTGGCCAGTCAGCGATTGCCGCGATGCGGACGGTTGCCAAAAAGTTCAAGGGGAAGGCAACCATCATGATGGACTCAGGAATTCGCAGCGGCCCCGACATTGCCCGAACGATGGCATCGGGCGCCGAGTTCACGATGCTTGGAAGAACCTTCATGTATGGCGCTGCAGCCTTGGGTGTGCGCGGCGGAGATCACACGATTGCCATCCTCAAGCGGCAGCTTCAACAAGTGATGGAGCAACTTTGTTGTCAAACCACCGACGATTTCCCCAACCATCTGCATCAATAGCTGTTCGGGTAGTCGGATGGATTTGCCGGGACTGCAGGCAAAGCTCCCACTGTGATTGAGCACTTCCCAGAACATTGTGGCAAGAGGCTCTTGTTAAAGTAGCCACCGTAATTTCGAGGGGCCGCAACAGCGCCGTAGCTTGGCCTATATTTTCGTGCGAAGTCGGATGCGCCATTGAAACGGTGGACTGTCCGGTCACAATAGGATGGGCGCTTACGCCTTTTTGCCCATATCTATTCATCTTCTATTCATCTGGAAGCGTCCCAAAATTGTTAGAAGTTGAAAATTGGTCTCCCGAAGGGGACACTGTCGCCCTTCGAAACTTTCAATTTGAACGTCGGTTCTAACCGACGGGGAGACCAACATGGATGACTGTAATATTTTGGCGACGCTTGGGCAAGTTTCTTCTGACCAAGCTGGCGTAATCTTTCGCAATTTCCTTCGCGGTGGCGTGCTGCAGATGATCAGTGAGGTCATGGCAGAGGAAGTCAACGTAACGGATATCCTCGGTTAAAGCCGACCTCATGCTTTTTTCCAAAATCGCGTGAACTTTATGGCCACCGGTTTGTCTATCTTTGCAGCGAAGGATACCTCTTCTTGAAGCTGAGACACATTTGACTTAGCGTTAAAGACAATAACTTAAGACAATAACTTGAGACGGAACCATGAATTCACATAAGCCGAGTACAACCTGCAAGACTGCCTGCCGCAGAACCGCCGTCGGTCAGCCGACACCGATCACGGCCGCGCACATTATTCGCTCGCAGCACTTGGCCTGTTGATTCTTGGAAAGATCTTTGAATCGTTGAAAAGCCCGGTGTTGCACTCGCAAAGTTGCAGCACCGGGCTTCTTTTGTGGACTGCCGGAAGCCTCAGGCTGAAGTTCAATCGGGTACAGGTGCACTTGGAAGTATGCCTGCTTGGGGAATAGAGGGTTCCCGGTTCGAATCCGGGGCACCCGACTTTTACAGAACAGAAACATCAAACTGATTCCAAGCTCAACCTATTTAGATGGGTCGTCGAGGGCCGGTAGCCCAAGCTCGGCTGATAACTGAGCCGTGCTGAGTTCGACTCTCAGGGCGACCACTAACTCATTCAATAAACCAAGAAGGAAAGAACATGAACCAACGGGATCAAGGTGTTAATGGCAGCTTACGTGGCGCTTAACATGACAAAACGAGTGACGGTTCAAGTCATGCAAACCACTTGGGTCGATCCCATTGAGAAGCGATGACAAAAAAAGCGCCCATGGTGTAGTGGGAACCCATCTGCTTGCCATGCAGAAGACGCGCGTTCAATTCGCGCTGGGCGCTCTTGCGGGGTGGAGCAGTGGCAGCTTGCGAGGTTCATATCCTTGAGGTCGATGGTTCGAGTCCATCTCCCGCAACTCTTTAATTTTTTACAACAGTCCCGTGGCCCAGCGGCGAAGGCAGCTGTCTTACAAACAGACGATCGGCGGTTCGAGTCCGTCCGGGACTACTGAAGCTATTTGAAGAAGAGGACATAAACGTGCCTACGGAGTGTGCCGGATCGCACGTGACCTTGCGAAGGTTGAAGATTAGGTTCGATTCCTGACGTAGGCACTGACAACAACTTTCAAAAAAAGGGAACGATTGGAGAAACAGATGACCGAGAAACGATTTTCAATTCGATTGGCCAACGGATGCGAGCAAACATTCGATTCCGCCAGCCAACTGGCATCGTGGACTCGGTCGCAAACTCGGTCGCAAACTCGGTCGCAATACGCAATTCAAAAAGCTCCAAGTTCCGCAAGAAAGCAGAAGCCCCGTCGGTCTAAACAGCATCTTCACAGACAACATCTTCGACGTGAATCGTGCGGGGAGGGCACAGAAGGTAACGAAGGCCGATTGCCTTTGGCGAGATTCAACCGTCGCCAACGCGACGATGATGGAAGTAACAACTGAGATTTAATGCAGGCCGGCTGGTGCCGATCTGACTTTCATAAGGTCGGCCGTCCGGTTCAATTCCGGAGCCTGCAATTGGGTTAAAAATCCTAAGGCAAGATGCGTGGTACTCAAAAATGGGCTGCTGGTCCACTGGTAAGACACTTGGCTTGCAACCAGGTGAACGGGGTTCGATTCCCCGGCAGTCCACTGAATAAGAAGAGGGAATTGGAAGGTAGCCGGATACGGATCGCCGGGCCGGTTTGCTACACCGCGCGACTTTGATCGTCATGTGGGTTCGAATCCCATGCCTTCCGCTGGAAAGAAATGGCTTGGTAGTGAAGTGGAAATCACACCTCTCTTCTATAGAGGGATGCCGGGTTCGAATCCTAGTCAAGCTACGGACTGATGAATTTTTAGCGCTCAATCAAATGCATTTTGGGTTTGTAAATGAAACCGTGGCTAACGCCAAAACGGCGAAGCGTATCTAAAAACTTGAGCTTGAGTGCTTGTGGTGTTCGTGGTGTAACGGTTTGCATGCGACCCTGTGAAGGTCGAGGAGACGAGTTCGATTCTCGCCGGACACCCTATTCCTATTTGTTCGACATTAAACTGCTGACGTGGCTCGACACAGAAAGGCGCCGATCTTGTAAATCGGATCATACTGGTGCGAAACCAGTCGTCAGCTTTTCACTTCCAAGTACGGCGCTGGAGCCTGATGGTAAGGCGACTGCCTGCAAAGCAGTTTTAAGTGGGTTCGATTCCCACCGGCGTCTCTCACGTAGATCCGGTTTTCAACCGTATCGTTCTTAACCGTATCGTTAAAAGAGTTCGGTTAAAAACCGAACCTACGCGTACCGGCGGATGATCACCGCGCTGGCTTGCCCTTGCGGGGTAACGTTAAGATTGATGAAGCTATCGCCTGGCGATTCCCCCGACGCGGCCACGCGAATCTTGCATTGAGGATCAACGGTGTCGCAATTCAAAATCGGCAACATGTGGTTGTTCTCTAATGACAACACACTAGCGATCGATTCCACCATGCCGCTGCCGGCACCGAGATTCCCCATATAACTTTTAGCGGCAGCCACAGGCGCTTCCGGGAAGTGCTCGGCGATCGCCTGAGCTTCCTCAAGATCACACCGCAGGCCACCGATTCCGTGAGCCTGCACGTGCCCGATTGACTCAGCAGGAACACCGGCAACATTCAGCGCCAGATGAATTGCATTGGACAGTGATGCGCGGAAGTCCGCCGCACCGTCGCCGCGCGTCACGGCAGATGATCCATAGCCAATGACCTCGCCGTGGATTTTTGCGGAACGCGCTTCAGCCGACTGGAGCGATTCAAGAATCATCACCCCCGCGCCCTCGCCCATCACCATCCCGCATCGGTCTTTGTCAAACGGTCGGCAAGCTTTACTGGCATCACCACCGGCGGCCGCCGAATTCCGGTCAGCAAGCTGTTCTTGCAGGCACACGTGAATTGTTCGTAAAGGATGAATTCGTGAACCAGTCGATCCCGTCACAAACGCGTCGGCGGAACCTCGGCGGATAATCGTGACGGCCTCTCCGATCGCAACATTAGAGGACGACTCACGCACCGTCAGCGAATTACTTGGGCCCTGAAGATCGTTGAAAATCGCGACATGGCTGG
>CALKXO010000079.1 GCA_938003615.1 uncultured Pirellulaceae bacterium
CGATGGTCCGTTTCCCGCAGCCTAACAAGTCAGCTAAATACGGAACTCCACCACGTCCAAGACGTTGCGCTTCGAGCGCGGCAAAACGCCGTGCGTCTTTCTCAGAAAGCGTGTTGTAAAAATCTACCATCCGCCGAGCGGACACATTATCAAGTTGATTCGAGAACACAAAAGGGATCCTTGGCCTCCTTTGAAAAAATTTGATTCATTGCTGAGTGATCAATTCTAACAGAATCCCCTTTATCTGCCGCCACTAATTGTTCCGACGGTCCTAAGGAGCGATCGCCTCAGTTCCTTGACTTGTCCGTCGTTGACATCGTAAACTCCGTTAAAAATAGGAGTTACGAGATAGAATCGAATTACCCAAACACGGAAGTTCTAATTGTCGCGGGCAGGGAATTCTAATTGTCGCTATACATTTGCCGCCAGTCAGGGCATTCTACCGTTTTTCAGTCTGTCGGCTGCGGTGCGCTCAAGTCGCGACGGCCTCTTGTTCGGCGTTTGCCGTACTTTTATCCGTTGGAGAAGGGTGGCTCTCGTCCTCTAGGAACTGAACGAGTGAACCTCGCAAGTTGTAATACTCTGGATGCTCGAGCACGTCGGCGCGATTTCTGGGACGCCCAAACGGGAGAGTTAACAGCTTGCCCACTTTTGCGTTGGGCCCGCTGGTCATCATACAAACTCGGTCCGACATGAAGATCGCCTCGTCGACGTCGTGAGTGATCACCATGGTTGTGATTTTTTCGCGGTCAAGGATTTCCAACACGACATCCTGCAGTTCCATGCGTGTAAGCGAGTCCAATCGCCCGAAAGGCTCGTCGAGCAACAACATTTTTGGTTTCAGCGCGATCGCGCGAGCAATGCCGACGCGCTGCTGCATGCCGCCAGACATCTCACCGGGAAGCTTGTCCATCGAATTGGCCAGTCCCACCGCAGAGAGATAGTACTCGCAGATCTCGCGACGCTGTTGTTCGGTACCATGCGGGTATACTTTCTTCACGCCAAGCAGCACATTTTGATATGCCGTCATCCACGGCAACAGGCAGGGCGATTGGAAAACGACGGCGCGGTCAGGCCCGGGCCCGTTGATCTCGCGGCTATCGACGGCGATGCTGCCATGGGAAATCTCATTTAGCCCCGCGACCATCGTCAGCACGGTACTCTTGCCGCATCCTGAGTGACCGATGATGCTGATGATTTCATTTTTCTTGATCCGCAGCTCAAAACCGTCAACCACACGAATTGGGTCGCCGTACGGATTCGGATAGGCTTTCACGAGATTGAAAATCTCAACGTATCGACTGTCGTCTTTCATGGTTTAACTCGATCTGGTGGTTGGTGTGGCGATGGTGGAGCGATTGGCGATTCTCGTAGCGATTGGCGATTGCGTGGTGGAGCTTACACCGGTGACTGAACGGGCAATTTTCCCGGCATACGCGGTTCAAGGTTCGGCAGCGCCAGTTCTTCTACTGGAGCCAGCGCTTTTGCGTCGGCATTGATTTGCAGCATGTAACGAGTCACCTCGTTGCGTAGTTTTTTGAATTCTGGATTGAAATTCAGGGTGGCTCGGTTCCGAGGGCGCTCCAGCGTGACGGGAAAGCTTTTGCCAAAACCGGCCGAAGGTCCAGGTGTTAGCGGAACGATGCGGTCGGCCATTAGCACCGCTTCGTCGACGTCGTTGGTGATCATGACCACGGTCCGGCGGTCTTCCTCCCAGATGCGAATGATTTCATCTTGGAGCACCGCGCGCGTTAGCGCGTCAAGCGCTGACAGGGGCTCGTCAAGCAACAGCACTTCGGGCTTCATTGCCAACGTACGGGCCAACGAAAGGCGTTGCCGCATGCCGCCGGATAGCTCGTGGGGCTTCTTGTATTCTGAACCTGTCAGCGAAACGATGTCGACGTAGTGTTGAACGTAGTCCCGTCGCTCGTCCACTTTCATTTCCGTAAACACTTGTTTCACGGCTAGATCGATGTTTCCGACGACCGAAAGCCAAGGGAGCAGCGAGTAGTTTTGGAACATGATGCCTTTGTCAGGCCCCGGTTCTTGAACAATATCTCCGTCCATCATCACGACGCCAAAATCTGGCTTCTGAAGTCCTGCAAGCAATGAGATCAGCGTGCTCTTTCCGGATCCTGAAAAACCGATGATCGCAACGAACTCATTCTCCTCGACAGAGAGGCTCGCGTTTTCAAATACCTCGTAGCGATTGGAGACCGGCCCGAAACCAAATGAGACGTCGTTGAATTCTATAAAGGCCATTGTATGTCCGGCTTATTCGTAAAGGGTGTTTGAGTAAGTACCATTGAGTTAGCGTTAGAAAGGCTTAGCCGCTTGAACGTTTAAACAGCTGTTGGCGAGTCATCGAAGCTGACCAAGCGTTGGAACACAACCATCATGCGATCGAGAATTAGTCCGATGATACCGACGACAAAAACGACCACGACCATGTTCGCGAAAGAACGTGAGCCACCGTTGTTGAATTGATCCCAAACGTATTTTCCAATCCCTTCGGAAGAACTGAGCAGCTCAGCGGCGATCAACACCATCCAGCCAACACCCAGTGAGATACGAAGTCCTGCGAAGACTAGCGGAAGTGCCGAAGGCAGAACGATTTTGAACAGTCGATCCCAAAATCCGAGTCTCAGAACGCGTGCTACGTTTAGGTGGTCTTCGTCAACGGAGGCAACACCAAGTGCGGTGTTGGTCATCGTTGCCCACAGTGAGCAGAGTGCCACGGTGCAAGCCGACGCGAGGAACGCAGGGTTGATTTGATACTTACCCAGAATTGGCAAACTCCACATCCATTGAGTGAGGAAGTGTTTGTCGGGATCGGGGATCATGGCGGAACTAATGATCAGACAAACGGGCAACCAGACGATGGGAGACACCGGTTTGAAGAGAGCCACGATTGGCGTCATCGCCGCCATGAATGTTTTTGATAGTCCGCACATCACGCCAAGGGGAATCGCGATGACGGTACCAATAAAGAATCCAACGAAAACGCACAGGACGCTGCGTTTGATCTGAAATGGCAAGGTCGATGGTTTGGCGTACTCGGACAACTTGAGTTTTGCGATGCGCGACTCGGCCTTCACCACCTTGCTTGCCGCCGCATACATTTTCGACGGTTCGGCGTCGAAGAACGACGCCATGTCGAGATCAAGTTTTTCTAACGCTCCGGTTACCTTTAAGTCTCGGTTGGCTTTGGTGAGCTGATCTTTCATCTTGCCAAGGTACTGGCGTTCTTCAGCGATCTGCGTTTGCTTTCGAACTGCTGCAGCGAGTTGGTCGTCTTTAAGATCGGACAACGTTTTGATCTTTGACTTTAGATCCCGGAGTTCGTCTTTTGCAACCTCCAAACTTTTTCGGTGAGCGCGAACATCAGCGATGTAGGCCTTCTTTGCCGCCATGTCGTCCTGCGCGACGGATTCAGACTTCGCTTTGAGCACTTGTTCGCGCTCTTTGGATTCTGAGTCCAACTTCGTTTTGAGTTTGTCATACTTTTTCTGCAACGCTGCAACGCGTTGGGTTGCGCGTTCTTGGGCCAATTTCCCTTCGGCAGCAACCTCTTGATTGATTTTTTCCTCCAGCGGTACCAATTCGGCCAAGCGGCTTTCGACGGATGCAAGTCGGGCGTCGCGCTGCGCCCCCGTCATCTCAAAAGCTGATAGTTTATCGTTTTCACGGAAGTGGAAGTCCCAAATGGAACCCGCTGCAGATAGTGTTTCGGTTGGGTTGGGAAGCTTCCCACTTTTGGTAACCACCATTTCTGAAACGGCGAACCAAGCAAGCACGCCAAACAACATCGCCACGATCGGGATGACGATGTAGAGGCCGATGTCCTTTAACTGCTTGCGGGGCTCTTCGCCGAAGCACAGCCGGACCACGGGCGTAAGAAAGTTTAATCCCGCCACATCGACCGCTTTGACCAGTCGATATTTGAAAGGGACTTTTGTGGATTTAGTTTTCTCTGGCGTTGGTCTCAGCATGGTGGTTTCAGATTTGGTTGTGCAGTGGTGGAAAAACGACTTCGGCCGGAATCCATTCCAGCCTTGCCATAGCTATTCTTTGTTCCCAATTTTGTGGGCCTTCAGGTAATCCAACGGCTTCTTGCCGTCATAGGTAAGACCGTCGATGAATTCGCTTGTTGGCTCTTTGTAGCCGTCGGTGTCCCATGGAATGTCGTCTTCGGCGAGCAGACCTTCCTCAACAAGCATTCGAGCAGCTTTCAGGTAGATTTCAGGCTTGTAAACTTCCTTTGCCATTTCGTCATACCAAGACGCAGGTTTGGGTTCGGTGATTTGTCCCCAGCGACGCATCTGAGTCAAAAACCAGACGCCATCGCTGTACCATGGATACGTGCAGTGATGCTTGAAGAAGACATTGAAGTCAGGCATCTCTCGTTTGTCTGATTTTTGGAAGTAGAAGAAACCCGTCATTGAGTTTTTAATCACGTCGAAGTCAGCCCCGACGTAGTCAGAACGCGAAAGGATGCGAGCAGCCTCCTCGCGGTTGGTCAGCTTTCCACTTTCGTCGGTCGCATCCAACCATTTCCCTGCAAGGATCAAAGCTTTGATCACGGCGAGGTGCGTGTTTGGGTTTTCGTCTGACCAGTCCTTGGTGACACCGAAGACTTTTTCGGGATTGTTTTTCCAGATGTCAAAATTGGTGGTGACCGGAACGCCGATTCCTTTGGCGACTGCCGCTTGGTTCCATGGTTCGCCAACGCAATAGCCTTGAATGTTGCCTGCTTCCAAAGTGGCCGGCATCATGGGCGGAGGCGTTACTGACAATTCAACTTGGGCATCTGTGCGGCCGCCAATGTCACTTTTTGTGTACATTCCCGGATGAATGTCGGATGCCGCCAACCAGTATCGCAACTCGTAGTTGTGAGTGCTGACGGGAAACACCATCCCCATTTGAAGTTTCTCGCCACCGTCGAGTTTTTCATCAACGATCGGCTTCAGTGAGGCAGCAGTGATCGGATGAGGAGGCGTTTCGGATTGCAAAGCAGGATCGTTTTCCTGCATTGTTTCCCAAATCGCGTTGGAAACGGTGATTCCGTTGCCGTTAAGATCCATTGTGAATGCTGTGATCACATGGGCTTTGGTTCCAAATCCAATGGTCGCCGCAATCGGTTGACCGGAAAGCATGTGAGCTCCGTCGAGTTCTCCGGTGATGACATTGTCCAGCAGCGTCTTCCAGTTTGGTTGTGCAATCACATCGACCTGCAGTCCCTCTGCTTCGAAGAAACCCTTTTCCTTCGCGATAACGATGGGGGCGCAATCAGTCAACTTAATGAAGCCGAACTTCAGCGAATCTTTTTCTAGATCCAGTAACTGTTTGTCTTGCGCTTGTGAGGCGGTGGAGAGACAGACGCATGTAGCGACCATTAGCGCTATGGAAAATGTTCTTTTTAGAACGGTGACAGACATAGACTTCCTTTTGGGGTTCACGTTTACTTCAGTTTGCAGGAGATAGACTTTCGCCAGTGGCGCGATGGTTTGCTGTTAACGGATCGCTAATAACGAAAACTCTGTAAGAGAAATCGCTGCTAACGGAATCGGTGTTAACGCAGACGCAGCCAACGCAAACGATATGCCAGCTCGAGAACTCTCCGCCTGTCTCTTCAAAAATACGCTTGCCAAACGAACCAGTACCGAGCGTCTTGTGCTGAAGCGGTCGCGCTTTGCGAAAAGTATTAATGGTGCATCAACACACGTTCGCGTTGATTTATTGGCAGTCGAGTTTTACACAACTCAAGTTAACCGCCACTGATGCGCGTCATTAATGGACGGCGTTTATGTTTCAACCGCATCATGAGAAATTCACAAGTGTGAAGATTTTGTGAGCGTAATGTGATGCCAAAGGATTGCGCGTCGCATGCATGTAAAAGAGGCGATGGGAAAATTGAAGAGTTCTAACAAGTGGAATTTGTCGGTTCGGCGCGTTGAGCATCAAGCTGGCGCGAATCCCCCTTAAAGCGTTTAGTGGTGGTGCTGGTTGCCGCAATCGTGCTTCTACGCGCGCATCTCAATGCGCTTGACTGTAGAAGCGGAAAACATGTTTCGTGTGGTATCAGGTTTGCAACTATTAAGCTTTTAAGAAAATCCGTGGTGCATGCATTTTGTGTGTAATGCGTTCATTGTCCTTGAAGTTGCTTTATGTCCACCGCGCTACCAACGCCGACCAATACTAAAGAAGACTCGACCGCGTTGCCGGGACCGTCACTGGTTGACAAACTTATCGAATCCCAGCAGCAGCTAACTGCTGTTGAGCGATTTTCGCAGCGGCATCAAGCGGTGACCACGCCGATGTTGGAGAGTCGCTACCGAGATCTGATTCCCCACGATCTCCCTGATGAAGACGAACAATACAGTTTCGAAGTCGATCTAGACGCATGTAGCGGTTGCAAAGCGTGCGTCGCGGCCTGTCACAATTTGAACGGGCTCGAAGATGGCGAACTTTGGCGTAATGTCGGCCTGTTGGTGGGCGGATCGGAACCGGAGCCGGTGATGCAGCACGTCACCGCGGCATGTCATCACTGCCTCGAGCCTGCTTGTATGCTTGGATGCCCTGTGAACGCCTATGAAAAGGACCCCGTCACGGGAATCGTTGCTCATCTAGATGATCAGTGCATCGGTTGTAAGTACTGCATGTTTATGTGTCCTTACGATGTTCCCGTTTACAGTCCCTCCAAAGGCATCGTGCGCAAGTGCAACATGTGCACGGATCGCTTGGCCGTTGGAGAAGCACCTGCTTGCGTGCAGGCTTGTCCTAACGAGGCGATCAAAATACGCAAGGTAAAGCGTTCGGAGATCATCGACGACAGCGAGACCGAGCAATTGGTACCGGGGGCTCCTGATGTTGCGGTGACCCTTCCGACGACACGCTATAAGACGAACCGCGTGCTGCCACGGAATTTACTGCCGGACGACTATTACATTGCCAAGCCACTGCACGCGCACTTTCCGCTTGTGTTTATGTTAACGCTGACACAAATGGCGTTTGGGGTTTTTGCGATCAACTATTTCTTGCCAATGATCTGGCCCGAGCTGGGGCGGACTGCTTTGGTTCAGATGGACATCTTTGGCTTTGGCGTTCTGGTTGCCGGACTGAATGTCGCGATCCTACATTTGGGGCGTCCTTTGAAGGCCTATCGCGCGATGGCCGGCATTCGAACGTCGTGGCTGTCACGAGAAATTGCTGCGTTCAATTTGTTCGCGGCGCAGGCTTCGACACTACTGTTATGGGGATGGTTTGAGTTTCCTGAAGCGTGGACGGGCGTCGGACGTAGCTTTCTCGGATTGACGACGTTGGTCACAGGTGCAATCGCGATTGGCTGTAGTGCCATGTTGTATATCGTAACAAAGCGTCCGCTGTGGACAGCCTTCCGGACCAGCAGTCATTTCTTCCTTACTGCTGCTGTGTTAGGAACTGCTTTTGCAATCGCCGTTCTTCCATGGGTTGCTGATGGTTGGGTTTTAGATGGTTGGGTTTTAGAAAGCGAATCAACCAGAAGCGCTGACGCCGCGATGGGTGCGACTAGCACCGTTGGCACCGTTGGCACCGTTGGCACTGTTGGCACTGTCAGCGCATCATTGGCTGGACTATCGAAACTACTCATTGCATTTGTCATCATCAAGCTTGTGATCGAGTCGAGTACCTTTACGCATCTCAAATCACTTCAATTCACGCCGTGGAGGCACGCAGCGAATTTGATGGTCGGCGATATGAAGTGGCCAACGGTCATTCGATTCGGCTTGGGATTATTGGCGGGCGTTGTCTTGCCACTGTTGCTGCTGGTGGAGACTTCCGGGTTCGATGAAGCAACATTGCCAGCACGCGTGACCGTTCTGACAATGGGAATTGCGATTGTTTTATTGGTTGCCGAATTAGTCGAGCGCTATCTGTTCTTCTCGGTGTCGGTCGCGCGTCGTATGCCGGGGGCCCCTAACTGATGAATGTTAATCCTTTGACTCATGAAACAAAGAAGCGGCTGCCGTTACCGGTGCTCCCTTCGAATGTGCCGTCTCCCTTCGAACGTGTTTTCGACGGGCCGATGACGCAGGAAATGTTGTTGAAGCCTGCCAAATTCGGATTAGGCCTCGTGCCTCAAAAGAGCCACCCCGACGCGACCACAAATATGGTTTGTGGTTTCTGCAGCACGGGATGTTCCTTGAACGTCCACATGAAAGATGGCGAAGCAATCAATCTTTCTCCCACGACCGACTACCCGGTTAATCTGGGGATGGCGTGCCCGAAGGGATGGGAGGCACTCGCTCCGTTGGCGTCACCAGATCGTGGCACCACGCCACTGCTGAAAAACAAAAAGGGGAAACTCAAGCCGGTCGATTGGGACACGGCGATGACGGAATTTACCGAGCGTTTCAAGGGGATTCAACAAATGCACGGTGACGATTCCGTTGCGTTTCTCGGCACCGGACAAATGCCGACCGAAGAACTAGCGTTCCTCGGGGCGCTGGCGAAATTCGGGATGGGCATGAAACACGGCGACGGTAACACACGTCAGTGCATGGCAACCGCAGTCGTGGCGTACAAAGAATCGTTCGGCTTCGACGCTCCACCGTACACCTATGAGGATTTTGAACAGTCCGACACCATCGTTTTAGTGGGTTCGAATCTTTGCATTGCTCATCCGATCATGTGGCAACGTATCCTTCTGAACAAGAACAATCCTGAAATCATTGTCGTTGATCCGCGTAAGACAGAGACTGCGATGGCGGCGACGCAGCATTTTGCGATCGCACCTAAATCAGATTTAGCTTTCTTCTATGGGATCGCAAATATTCTGATCTCCGAAGGCTGGGTCGACAAAGACTTCATTGAGCAAAGCGTGGACGGGTATGAGGAATTTGCGCAGCACGTGGACACGTTCACGCCGGAGTATGTTGCTGAAACTTCAGGGATTTCAGTGGAGCGTCTCCACTATTTGGCTCACAAAATCCACAAAGGAGAACGCGTTTCGTTTTGGTGGACGATGGGGATCAACCAGAGTTATGAAGGCGTTCGAGCAGCGCAGGCGATCATCAATCTGGCTTTGATCACTGGCAACATCGGTCGACCGGGAACGGGTGCCAATTCGGTGACCGGGCAATGTAATGCAATGGGCTCGCGCTTATTCAGCAATACAACGTCGTTGTTGGGAGGACACAAGTTTTCAAATCCGCAGCACCGATCGAAGGTGGCTAGTGTGCTGGGCATCGACGAGGATCGAATTCCGCAAGAGGCCAGCGATAGCTACGACAAGATCATCGAAGGCATCCTTAAAGGGCGCATTCGTGGATTGTGGATTCTGGCAACCAATCCCCTGCACTCGTGGATTAATCAGAAATTCTGCAAAGAAGTCTTAGACCGGCTCGATTTTTTGGTCGTCCAAGACATGTACACGACCACCGAGACCGCATTGGAAGCGGATCTCTACCTTCCAGCAGCCGGATGGGGCGAGAAAGAAGGCACGTTCATCAACAGCGAACGTCGTTTGGGGGTATTGAAGAAAGTTGCGCGTGCGCCCGGCAAAGCGCTGTCCGATTTTTCTATTCTTCAGTTGGTCGCCCACTATTGGGGCTGTGGCGAAATGTTCTCGAAATGGAAGGATCCCGAATCCGTACTGGCGATTCTGGGTGAAATTAGTGCGGGCCAACCGTGTGACATCAGCGGCATTACCAGTTACCAAATGTTGGACGATCACGGCGGCATCCAATGGCCATTGGGCAAAGAGCATGAGTTAACCGACAACCAACGCCGTCTGTTTGAGGACGGGCGCTTCTATCACGACAACGGCAAAGCCAAACTGATATTCGCGGATCGAACGCCGATGCCGGAGCCGGTTTCAGATTTGTTTCCTTTCATGTTGTTGACCGGACGAGGTACAGCGTCGCAATGGCATACGCAGACCCGTACTGGCAAATCGTCTGTTTTGAAGCGACTCTACCCCAAAGACGCCTACGTCGAAATCAATCCAGCCGACGCAAAACGACTTAACGTGCTGCCGCAACAATGGGTCACCGTCAGCTCCCAGCGCGGGCGAATCAGTGTGCGTGCGTTTATCACGCCAACGGTGCGCACCGGCCAGTTGTTTATGCCAATGCACTACAGCGAAGTCAATCAGTTGACCCGCGCCCACTTCGATCCGTATTCGCGCCAACCTTCCTATAAAAACTGTGCGGTCAATTTGGAGGTTACAACTTCCTAGAAAACATCCATCTTCCACGAAGAACTTCAAATCTGAACCGGCGGTTTGTAGTACCGGCTTTAGCTAGCGAAGGTTGACGATATGCAGGATGGGCACCTGATGCTTCCGACAAAAGTGGTGGGATAGGCTTCCAGCCTGTCATC